>DATGFI010000001.1:0-2814 GCA_035309205.1 Planctomycetota bacterium
TGGCTGGCGCTGCTTCCCGAGCCCCTGCCGCTGAGGGCCGTCCAAGTCGGGGTCGAAGGAGAATTCTCTCTCCACGAAGGCGCGGTATCTTTCGAAGGATCCGGCTCCTCCGGCGCGGGCTCCTACGAGTCGATTGCGTGGAAGGGTTCGACGTTCAGCGGATCCTTCGCTCCGGGTCGGATGGAACTTCGGGAGGGAAGCCTCACGGGAACCGAGTTCGCGCCGACCGTCGGCGTCTCCGGAAAGATCGAGGGCGAATCCCTCCTGCTCCGCCTCAAGGCGGGAACGGATGAGATCGACGTCGGCGGTCGTCTGGGCAAGGGCGGAGATTTTGAAGGGAGGATCCGAATCGAAGGGCCCCTGGCCTGGCTGAAGTTCCAGCAGGTGTCGCTGCCGGAATCGCTCGTGCCGGTCCGCATCGCGGGGAAGATCACGCGCGAAAAGGACGACACACGGGTGATGCTGGATGTCGCGGCCGGGAAGCAAGTCACGCTGTCGCCGAAGGCCACGATCCGGCGGTCGGGCGACGAGTGGTGGATCGCCCTGGCGCCGACCACGGTCACAATTCCCGGCGGCCGCGTCGAGGCCTCGGAAACTCTGCTCAAGATCGTCCCGGGCCGCGTATCGATGGACAACTTCAAGCTCGCCTGCACACAGCCGGAGCTCCGCGCCCGCCTGTCGGGATCGGTGGCCTGGACCGACCGGGAAACGAACATCACGTTCGTGGCGGCGGATTCCTGCCTGGGTGACACGCCGATCAAGACACTCGTCGCCCGCGTAACCGTCGACCGGGCCACCGGCGACGTCGTTCCGCTCCTGCGCTGGGGGAATGAGGATGGCGACTATCTTCGGATCAGCGGCCGCTGGGGCCGGGAGCTGGATCTGCGGGCGGAGCTTAGGGCCGGCGACCTCCAAACCCCGCTCCTGAAGAAGCTGATGCCCGGGATCCCGCTTGAGGGCTCCGTCGCGCTCGACGCCCACGTGACCGGCACGCCCGAGGAACCTCAGGCGACGGGGGCGCTCAAGCTGTCGAAGGTCGCGACCGCCGGCCTTCCCCCGCTCAGCATGGTCCTGCCGGTTCATACGGAAGGCAAGCGGCTGAAGGTCTGGGCCTCCGAAGCGAACACCCCCTACGGGAGGCTCGAGATCGAGGGCTCCGTTCCGTTGCCGGGGGATTCCGGTCCGGTGGACTTGACCCTTCGGATCGCAACCGACGACTTTACGCCCCTCCTGGAGCGCATGGAGAAGACAGCTCGGGCCTGGGTTCCCCGGGGTGGCCTGGCCGCCGAGATTTCCGTCTCGGGCCCCTTCGACAAGCTTCAGCTTTCGGGTCGGGCGGAGTTCGCCGCGCTCAGCTTCAAGCCGCCCGATCCGCTCCCGAAGGCGACCGATCTGCGGCTTTCCGCCCGCCTGGACTCGGCTGGGGTTACGATCGACATGCTGGATGGCATCCTGGGGCAGGGTCCGTTCTGGGCTTCCGGACGCTGGGATTGGGTTCAGCCCGGCCGCCCCATGACTCTGTGGGTCACGGCGCAGGACGCGCTGGTCGTGGACGATCCGCTGGCCCGGCTCCGCGTGAAGCCGGACGCTCTGTTGACCTGGGACGAGAAGCGGGGACTCCGGCTGACCGGCCGGTTGGAGGTCCCGCTGCTCGTCTATCATCGGGAATTCGGGGCGTCGACGATGGGTTCGCGGGGAGCGGCGCAGCAGGTGACCGCGCCCAAGCTGCGGCTCATTCCCGCGGAATCCGGCGGCTTCCTGATCCCGGGGATCGAGGGACTCGAGGCGCTGGAGCTCGATCTCAAGCTGACCACCCCGGGCGAGGTCCGGATCGAGAACAGCGTAGTCGGAGTCGTTCTTTCGGTGGAAGGGCATTTGGGCGGATCGGCCTCGGATCCTGCTCTCAGCGGCATCATCCGATCGCGGCCCCATCATGGTGAGGTGAAGCTGGCTCCGGGAACCTTCATGCGCATCGAGTCCGCCGAGGTGACGTTGCCGGAGGAAGCAGGGCGGGGCACCGTCGTTTCCTTTCACGGTCAGGTGGGGACCGGCGACGGTGCGATCCAGATCATCGTGGAAGGTCCGATGGACGGCCCGAGCCTCTCGCTCAAGTCCGATCCTCCACAGCCTCAGAAGGATCTGCTGGCGCGGCTGGCGTTCGGGATCGCGCCGGGCGCCGTCTCGAGCGAGACCGGCGCGGCCACCGTGGCGCTTTATCTCTATGCGCAGGCGCAGGACGACTGGCCCAGCGCGGATCGCAAGGAAGGCTTCCTTGACAAGATCCGTCCGACCGTCATCCCCGTCGACTCCTCCCTGCAGCGCCGCCTGCCCTGGGAGCTCCCGCCGACCGGCACGCTGAAGAGCACTTCGCTCCGAACGGAATACGTCTATAACAAATACGTTTCGATCATCGCGGAAACCAGCCGCGAGGGTGACGTGGGCGGCGACCTGAAGCTGAAGATTCGGTTCTGAGCGACATGAGGCGAGCCCCCGTCCTCCTCCTGCTCCTGGCGGTCGCGGCGTGCAGCTCCTCGGAGTTGCCGTCCCCGTCGAATCCCGAAGAGCTTGTCATCTTCGAAGGAGCGAGAGCCGTTTCGTCCTCGGAGCTGCTGGAGCTCGTGTCCCGGGATATCGGAAGCTTCGACGATGCGGCGCGTCGGGGGGCCCTCGAGGACGCGGCATACCGGATTGAATACCGCTACCGCCTGAGCGGCTACGACCGCGTGACGGTGACTCCGCGCGTCGAGGGAAGGAAGATCGTGTTTCACATCGAGGAAGGCGCGCGCGTCCTGCTCGCCCAGGTCCATTTCGAGG
>DATGFI010000002.1:0-2502 GCA_035309205.1 Planctomycetota bacterium
CCCTGCCGACGGGACAAGCCTCCGAACCGGCCGTGCCCACTCTTGAGGAGCTCTCCCGCTCCCATCCCGGGGTCCGGACTCAGGTCGTCACCGTCCAGGGGGACGTCGCCCCGAGCATCCTGGACCAAGCGCGCCGGGTCCAAGCCGATCTGGTGGCGATGACCACGCATGCCCGAGTGGGGCTGGATCGTATTATTTCCGGGAGCTACGCGGAAGAAGTGCTCCGGGGCGCCCAGGTGCCCCTCCTCCTGCAGCACCTGCCGGCCCATGGCGCCCGGAATTGACGAACCGGAATGAGGAACCCCTCGCTTCATGGTTGGTGGCCGCACTCAAGATCAAGTGACGACCTCGCAGGATGCTCGTAGCTGACCCATCCGGCGGTGAAGATGTTGCAAGGTTCTTCCGGAAAGAATCCCTTCTCACGAGAGCCTGAGCTGGAACTTTCCCGCGGGCTTCTGAAAGAAGTTGCCCTCTTTTCTTTCAGCCCTTTCAGAAAAGCCAGCCAAGCTCTCGCTAAGCTCCCGATCCCGCGTGGCATGGGATGTGACGGGAATTGAAGGGAGAAGCCCCGGACCGGCTCTTCGCAGCAGGGGTTCGAAAGAGCTCAGGTTTCTATTGAGATCCAAAGCCCCATCACGAGACGTTTCCCGGATACTTCTTGACCCTTCCGCCCCCCCCTCTATAATCGTCGGACGCACCGGATACTCCCCGGTAGCTCAATGGTAGAGCGAGCGGCTGTAGACGGCGTGGGCGACGAATTCCACGCGAGTAGCAGCTTCCGCGGGAAACCGCGGTTGAAAAATCGGGTGAATTCAGGGAAGCCTAACCCTCGCAAGAGGTAAGGGAATCCTGAGCGAAGCCCCACGGCTCCGGCCGCGGGGAACGTGCAGAGACTAGGCCGAAAGGCCGTAGCCTTCTTCGCGGATGCGAAGGGGCGAAGCGCCCGACACCCTCCGGGGTGATGAGATAGTCCAAGCCCTTCCGAAAGGAAGGGGCGCTTGTAACCGCAAGGCTGCAGGTTCGAGTCCTGCCCGGGGAGCCATATCCGCCGCTGTGTCGCACCGGGGAGAAAGAGCGCCTGCGCCATCCGCCTTCGGGGAATTCACGGCTGGAGGTGGGCTGAATGATGGTTGATCCTTGACCGGAGCATGAGGTCGGGTCACCTCCCCCGGGGGCCGAGGTCACGTCGTGAAGAACTGCGCCAGCCCCGCCTTGTTACGCGTCCGGAACTTCGCCCGCGCCCGGATTCCCTCCAAGGTCTGCTTGATCTTCTCGCTCGCGTAGGGCGCCGGGTGCTCTCGGAAGAAGCGCTCCACGTCCAGGGCGTGCTCTTCCGTCGGGATCCCCGAGGCAGCCGCTGAAACGAAGTGGCCGATCAGCCCTGATTTCCCATAGCGCTCGTCCAGCACCGCCCAATTCTCCTTCATCAAACGCCAGGCCGTCGGCTTCATCTCCACCGGGATTGAACCGAACGCCGCCACCGCGTCCTGGCGTCGGACCTTGTCCGAAAGGGCGTATTCCACCGCCCGACGGGTGAGCTCCTCCTTTCGGAACGCCCCAAGGGATCGCAGCAGCTGAACCTTCACTTCCGGCAGATCCGCCTTCTCGTGGAGTTCGGCCAGCGCGTCGAACGCGGCCAGGTCGCCGTGCCGCGCGATACCGTAGAAGATCGTCGACCGGAGATTCGGCGCGACCGCGTTGAGATCCTTGCGAACTGCTTCGAAGCGGCGGCGCACCTGCTCCACCGCCTCGGGGTCTCCGAATCGCACCGCGGAGCCCAGGATCGTCATGCGAAGGAGCGTTCTTTCGCTGGCCTCCTTCGTCGCCTCGTCCCAGCCCACTGCGTGGGCCGTCTCCTTTAGCAGCGCGCGGGCCCAGGCCTCAAGCTTCGGGACCAGGGGATCGCCCAGGAAAATGTCCGCCAGCGCGGCGATGCCGTCCAGGACCCCGCCCCAGGCATAGTGGTTTGTCTCCTTGCTGAAGGACCCGACGAAGCGGAGGTAGCCAGGGACGGACAGATAGCCGGCTCGCATCAGCGAGTAGGCATCCTCCTGCAACCCATAGCGATCCATGGTCGGGAGCGCCAGCACTTCCACGGCTTTGGCGAGGCTTCTCCAGCCCTCTTCGTCGTATTGGGCAAGATAGAAGCCGGACTGGCCGGCATTGACCTTGATCCAGTCCGACGCCGGTGCATCGATAACCGCTTCTCGAGATGAAAGCCGATGACTGGCCGAATGTCCCCGGGCATCCACGGTGGGGAGAGGAATCTCCCACAGCGTCGGATCCTCCGCGGGGTTCTCGGGATCCCGGTCGAGCAGGAAGCGTTCCTGACGTACCTTGAGGCGGCCTTTTTCGCGGCGTGCCAGCACGACGGGAAGCCCCGTTCGGCGCGTCCAGCCGTTCATCATGGCGCTGACGTCGATGCCCGTGCCCTGACCGAGCGCCTTCCACAGGTCGTCGGTGGTCGCGCAGGCGAACGCATTCTCCTCGAGGAAGCGCCGG
>DATGFI010000003.1:0-5268 GCA_035309205.1 Planctomycetota bacterium
AGGGTCATGGTCGGCTGCGACAGGCTCGCGACCGCCGCCCGCACTCCGGATTCGAACGCGAAGGCGGCATCCGTCCAGGCCATGAGGCGAAAAAACGCATCCTCCCCTGCCTGGTCGCCCACGGTCGCGTGCCGGATCTCGCCGTCGTCGAAATACAGGCTGGCCAAATCCGTCCCCCGGCTCAGGCGAAGAAGGCCGGTCTTCCTGCAGATATTGAGGACCTGGATCAGGTCGGCGATGGGCATGGTCTCCAAACTGCCCACCAGTCCGGCCGAAGGAGGCGGCTGGAGCTTGCGCGTTCGAGAGGGCCTCGTCACCCATCGGCTCAAGGCATAGCCGAACTCATGCCGCCTGCGCGCCAGATCCGCAACCTGGATCCGCGACAGCCCTTGGACCTTGACGAGGGTGCGGGCGGAGACGTTGAAGTTCGCCGGATCGCCCGAGAGGAAGCAGTGTTCCGCGAAACAGTCCCCCGGCCGGCGTAACTCCCGATGAGGCGGGGTGGGGTTGGCGATCTCCACCGCGCCCTGGAGGACGAAGCACAGGGCATCCACTCTCATCCCCGCAGAGACGAGGATCGACCCTTCCGGGTGAGTGCTCATCGTGCCGAGGGACCGGATTTCTTCGACCAGATCGCCCGGGAGCTGGTCCAGGAATGGCTGCTCGTCGGCCGAAGACGCGTCAGCCACCATCGATCGGAGCATGACCGACGTCTCCTCGCAGCGGCGGACCTCGATCTTCGCGGCGACCTTCCGAATTTTCTCGTGAAGGACCTCGGGCACGAACGGCTTGACGACGTAATCCGAGGCTCCCCAGCGGAGCGCTTCGGCGACGTTGGTCCGATTGGCCTGGCTCGTGACCATGATGACGTGAACCTCCCGGAATGGGGAGATCACCTTCAACTGCTTGAGGAAGCCGATTCCGTCCAGCCGGGGCATGTTCCAGTCGATTAGGACCAGGTCGATCTCGAGCTTCTCATTTCGGAGCAACTGGAGCGCTTCGATCCCGTCGGCGGCCTCCAGGAGTTCCAGCGAGTCGTCCTTCAGATCCTGAAGCGTCGTGCAGATGATGCGGCGCATGGTTCTTGAATCGTCGACGACCAGAATCCTCACTGCTGCACCATCCTTTCAGAGGACCGGGCGGGCCCCGGCTTCAGGAACCGCAGATTAACGAGCTTCTCCAGGACCTTCCGGCGGGTGATCGGCTGGATCAGGAATTCGTCCACGCCCAGCCGGACGGCGTCGAGGATCGTCGGCGTATCGAGTTCGGAGGTCACCATGATCAGCCGGAGAGAGTCGTAACCCCGGAGCGAGCGGACGAAGCGGACGAACTTCAGGCCCTCCCCACGGTTGAGCTTCCAGTTCACCAGGACCAGGTCGACGGGTCCCGCGTCCTCCAGGCGGTCCACTGCTTCCTGATGTTCGTATGCACGGAGGATCTGGAAACCGGCCTCAAGAAGGCCCGTCCGGAGCCCCTTCTGGAGCGCCTTCCGATCATCCACGACCAGCGCTTTCATGGCCCACCTCCTTCCTTCTCCGGACCGGTTCGAGGCGCCAGAATGGCTCCTGGCGCCCCGATTCCGGCCGGTGTTCAGAACTTCTCCAGCTCGCCCGCGTCGAGCGAGGGCCGCTTCGGGAGGCCGTCGGCCGACTTGGCGGGATGGGCGCCGCCGTTCTGCGGAGCAGCCGGGGAGCCCACCAGTTCCCGGAACTGCCGCTCGGGCGGGCTTGCGACCCGCTTCTGCCTCCGGGGCGTGCCGGGGCGGGAGAGCGTCGCTCCCGACCACGCGCTTTCCGCAAATTCCACTCTCGAGCCTGAGGATCCATGCACCACTTCGAGGAGAGATCCGACGTACTGGTTGAGTTCGCGCGACTGCGCCTCGAGCTCCTCGCCGGCCGATGCCGATTCCTCGGCCGTCGCCGCATTGGACTGAGTGACGTTCTCCAGCTGGGAGACGGCTACGTTGATCTGGTCCACGCCCTTGGACTGCTCGTCGCTCGCCGCCGACACCTCCGCGACCAGCTGGGCCATCTTCTGCATGTGCTCGGCGACCCGCTTGAGGACCTCTTCGGTCTCCTTGACGGTGGCGACCCCGTTTTCGGAGTTCTTCTGGGAATCCCCAATGAGGGACGACGTGGTCTTGGCCGCATCGGCGCTCCGCCGGGCGAGATTCCGGACCTCCTCGGCGACCACCGCGAAGCCCTTACCGGCCTCGCCCGCCCGGGCGGCCTCGACCGCCGCATTGAGCGCCAGCAGATTCGTCTGGAAGGCGATCTCATCGATGGTCTTCACGATCTTCGCGGTCTCCTCCGACGATTGACGGATGATCGAGATGGCCTGAGACATCCGCGTCATGGAGGTCATTCCCTTTTCGGTGGCTCCCCGAGCCTCCGAGGCCATCGAGTTGGCCTGACGCGCGTTGCTGGCGTTCTGGCGCGTGATCGACGACATCTCCTCGAGCGACGAGGAGATCTCCTCCAGGGTGGAGGCTTGTTCGCTGGCGCCCGAGGCGAGGTTCTGACCGGACGAGGCAACCTGAGATGCGGAGGAGGACACCTGCTCGGATCCCTTGCTCAGCCCGTCGATGACTCCCGCCAGGGTCTTCTTCACCTTCCAGAGGACCAGGAATCCCAGCACGGCCGCCAGGCCGATTCCCAGCGAGCTCCCGGTGAACATGGCGGTGCGGGCCCCGGCATAGACCGCCTGGCACTCGGCCTGGTCGGCCTCCATGAGCTCCGTGCTCCTCGAGATGACGGCGTCCAGGGACGCCTTCACTTTCTCGAGGTAGCTTTTGCCCGCGGTATTGGACAGCGTGGTGGCCTGGTAGCTGTCCTTCATGATGACGGCCTCCTGATTGAAGACCGTCAACCAGGCTTCCATCCCCTCGGCTGCCCGGCGGACGGTCGCCTTGTCCTTCTCCGGGAGCAAGTCCTCGGCAGCGCGCAGCTTTTCCTTCGCCGTCGCGATCCTCTCCGCCGGCTGCTTTGAGAACATTTCGATGTCGCTGAGCTTGACCGAGATGAGCATGTTCTTCTCGCCGCGGATCATTCCACGGAACTGGTTGATCGCGCTTTCGAGGAAGAACGCGATGTGGGCCGATTCGAGCTCCTTGGCTCCTTTATCCTCCATCTTGCGCGCATACTCGAGAGCCAGGGGCTCGAGATAGGCTTCGACCTGGTAGTAGGTGTCGCGGGCTGAAGTCCGGGAAAGCTCCTCGGCGCGGAATCGAGGGCTCTTCTTCGCTAGGGTGATGATCTGCTGGGCGATGTCGTCCAGGCTGGCGAAGGAGCTCTTCACTTCCTGGATATCCCGTTTTTCCTGTTCATTGGCGAGCTTGGTCCAATCCGAGATTCCCTGCTCGATCTCCTTCTTCAGCGTATCCATGCGACGGATCCGGAGATCCCACTCCAGACCGCGATCGAGCATGAATCTCTGCAGCTCCGCGTCGAGGGCGTGCAGATCCTCCTTGATCTGATTCACGTAGATGACCCGCTTTACGGACACTTCCGTCAGCGTGTGCAATCGGTCGTTGATGAGCGACATTTTCAAACTCGCCAGCACGGCGATCCCGATGGCCACAGCCGCGACCATCGCGATGACGCCGCCCATCTTCAGGCTCAGACTCAGGTTTTTCACGCGAGACCTCCTCTTTCTTCAGTGGACAATATTTTTCGTTCAGGCCATGTTCAGGATGGATTCGGCGATACGGGGGAGAGCGGTCGCTCGGTCCACAGCCCCCAGGGCGATTGCTTCGCGGGGCATGCCGAAGACCACGCAGCTAGCTTCGTCCTGGGCGATCGTCGCCGCTCCCGCGCTCTTCATGTCCAGGAGTCCCCGGGCCCCGTCCTTCCCCATTCCGGTGAGGAGCACGCCGACCGCATTGCGGCCTGCCTGGCGAGCTGCGGACTTGAACAACAGGTCGACCGACGGACGGTGACCGGAAACCAGGGGCCCCCCCTTCACTTCGACGCGATACCGCGAGCCGCTTCTCCGGAGGAGGAGGTGATGGTTCCCCGGGGCGATCAGCACCTTGCCCGGTTCCAGGACATCCTGGTTCTCCGCCTCTTTCACGTCGACCCCGCACAATTCATCCAGGCGCTCGGCGAAGGAACGCGTGAACCCTTCGGGCATATGCTGGACCACGGCGATGCCGGGAGCCATTTTCGGCATCGCCATCAGCACCTGCTGAAGGGCCTGAGTACCCCCGGTGGAAGCCCCGATCACGACCACTTTCTGGGTCGGGCTGCAGGGGAGCTGCGAAGGAGATCCCGGGACGGGACTGCCCCGGAGGGCCACCTGGGCGCCCGCGGCTCCTTTCACGATGTCGACGAGCGTGGAGATGGTGCGCGCTGCGGTGGTGGCGAACTTGGGCTTGGCGACCACTTCCAGCGCTCCCGCTTCAAGCGCCTCAAGCGCGAGTTCGCTGCCCGACGGGGTGAGCGAGGAGACCACCACGACCGGGAGCGGGCGGTCGCGCAAAACTTTCCTCAGGAAGGCGATCCCGTCCATCCCGGGCATTTCGAGATCCAAAGTAATGACGTCGGGCCGGAGGCGGGCAATCATGCTCCAGGCCGCGTAGGCGTCGGGAGCGGCCCCGATGACTTCGATGCCCGGGTCGCAGGAGAGCCCGCGAGAAAGGACCTGCCGGACGACCGCCGAATCGTCCACGACCAGGACTCGCGTGCGGATCATGTCGTTCCCTTCCAGGGGATGAACTCGACCCTCAGCAGGGCCGGATGTTCATTTACGGCAAAACACTGCGTCCCCGGATCGACGCGAAGTCGTTCCCATTCCAAGATCTCAAGTCGGAACAGTTCCGGTGGCGACAGGTCCACCGGGTGGGACGGCCGGCCGATCGTGCCGGCCAGTCGGCCTCCCAAGACACTGGCGACCTCCTTGACCGCATCGGGGGCCCTCCGGGAGGCTTCCGGCTCGGCGAGCTCAACCCCCAGCGTATTGGCGGCTATTTCCAGAGCGAGAGCCTCGGAGACGCCGAACGAGACCCTCCCCTCCGCTCCCCCATGGAAGGGGAGGCAGGCGAGGTATCCTTTCCCCACGAGCGCGGGCAGTTCTGCCGCGGGCACGGGATCGCCGAAGAGAAAGGCGAACTCCCCCAGCACCTCCGCGAAGACGCGGGCGGCTGCCTCGCTAAGTCCCGGATCCATGGCGGGCTCCCATCACGTGATCCACGACCTCCCGGAGCCGCTCCGGCCTCAAGGGCTTCCGGAGATACCCCCTGACCCCCTTGGTCCTCAGCTCATCGATGAC
>DATGFI010000004.1:0-2194 GCA_035309205.1 Planctomycetota bacterium
CGGAACTTCGAGCGACCCGTCGCCGCGCTCCAGACGATCTCCGTGGCGGACGGCTCCGTCAAGGAGCACATCAACGCGCTCGTGAAGTCGATCAAGTCCGTGGCGATCTGCAACGCCTGCCAGGGACAGGTGCGCCTCCGCTGCACGAACTGCCTGGGAAAGAAGGAGACCCGCTGGGACTGCCCCAAGTGCAAGGGCACCGGCAAGGTGACCGACGAGCTGGGCTACCTCCTGCCGTGCTACCCCTGCCGCGGCCGCGGCTACGAGAAACTGGTCCGCTGCGAGAAGTGCAAGGACGGCTACTACGACTGCAAACAGTGCGACAAGAAGCAGCGCACGCCGCCCGAGATGGACGAGATCTGCACCGACACCCCTTGCCTCCAGTGCGACGGCCGGGGCTATGTCTTCCGAAACGTCCTGTGGGCCTGCAAGTCGTGCATGGGACTGGGGCAGAAGCTCGCCCCGAAGGCCGACCCGTCCCGGACCCTCCAGTAGATCGCCGGTTTCGGGCTGAATCCCTTGCCTAATGGGGATCCCGTGATAGTATCCCAATATCCATGCCCGACCTGAAAATCACCTGCGCGCCGATCCTCGATCTGCCTCGCTCCGCCGAAATCGTCATCGAAGGCGGCGTCAACGCGGCCAACGCGACCCTCCTCAAGGACCGAATCACCGCCTCGCTGGACCGGAAGACGACCTTCGTCTCCATCCTGATGCGGAACGTGGCCTACATCAACAGCTCGGGCTTCGGCTATTTCATGGACCTGGCCGGACTGCTCGAACGCCGCGGCGGCTCCCTCGTCCTGGTGGAGGTACAGCCCAAGGTCAAGGTCGTCTTCAACAACCTGGGCATGCAGAACTTCTTCCGCTTCGAGCTGAGCGACGAGAATGCGCGCGCCTTCCTTCGCCAGCAGGCGGAAAAGGTCGCCCGGTCCCCCCGGGTGGTCCCGCTCAACGGTCCCGACGAGCACGTCGAGTTCCCGATTGTCGGGACCTCGATCAAGGTCGGGGGAGACCTGCGCTCGACGATCATCTTCAAGCACCCCGAGGTGGAGGCCCGCCACTGCGAGATCTACCGGACGGGCGATTCCTGCTCGGTCCGCGACCTGGGCACCCGATTCGGGACCTTCGTGGGCAAGACCAAGATCAACGACCAGCCCCTCCACGCCGGGGACATCATCACGGTCGGCCCCCTCCGCCTCGCTTATTACCCCGCCGGGGTCGCGCACAAGGCCTGAGCCGACGGTCCGGAGCCGGACGTTCCCGCGCTCTCCCCCGCATTTTCCAGGGGAGGCACTCCGGATCCCTCCGTATACTTCATGGAATGGGCAAGGTCGCCGGATTCCTCCTGCTTTCGCTCCTGGGTCCCTCGGAGGAGCGAGAGTGCGGAAGTGCGCGGCGGGAGGCCTGGGGAACGGCGATATGACCTTCTGTAAAGCCTTGAGGTCCAGCTAGGCGGGCTTCAGGTACATCACCCGCGAGCAGTTCCGGCAGAACTGCAGCTCCCGGCCCATCATGAGCAGGTTCACGTCCTGCATGTTAAGACCGATGCCGCAGGCCTCGCACTGCCAGTAGACGACCTTGCCCTCGTCCTCGATCGTCTCGTACTTTCCGACAGCCGCAAGCGCGACCCCGTCGTCCTTCGCGGCCAGGACGCGCTCGTAGACCCGGATCATCTCCTTGTCGGAGACCGAGGCGATCTCCTTCCGTTTGGCCAGAAGACCCTCGATCTCGCGGTCGTCCACGGCCATCTCGCCCTCGAGCTTCTTCTTGGCCACGCCGTATTCGTCTTCCGCCTGCTTCACTTCTTCCTGCCTGAGCTTCTCGAGCTTCCCTTTTTCGTCGACCTGCATCATGAGGTCGAGCAGGCCGTCCTCGACGCGGCTCTTATCGGCGCGGAGGCCGGAGATTTCCTTCTGGAAGGCCTGGTACTCGTCGTTCTTCTTTGCGCTCATCGACTGGGTCTGGAGTTTCTCGACCTTGGCGTCGAATTCCTTGACCGAGAGCTCTCGCTTGGAGGACTCGAGCTTGAGAGCCTTGATCTCCCCCTGGACGGCGGCGAGATTTTCCTTGGCGTGGGCGACTTTCTTCTCGGCGGAGGCCAGTTGGCGGGGTTTTTCGGAACGCTGAACCTTGAGCTTGTGGATCTGAAGATCCAGCTCCTGGAGCGGAATCAGAGCGTCTGCTTTTCTCG
>DATGFI010000005.1:0-2018 GCA_035309205.1 Planctomycetota bacterium
AAGGCGCGGCTCGATCGCCTGGCTGGCGAGCTCGGCAGGGACCCCGCTCATGCCTCAGCGCTTAGCGCCGACCTAGCGGCCCTGGAGCACATCCCGGGCTCACCTGACGAGAATCGCAAGCGCGCGAAGGACTTCGCGCAGCGCCTGGGCGGGCTCGTCAAGCCCTTGGTCGATCGCCTCTTCTTCGCCGTCGACCGGTGTCTCGCCGCCGGCGAGCACGGTCTCGCCTTCGACCTCTACCAGTGGCTCCTCCGGATCGACCCCGACAATGAGCGGGCCCATCGGGGCCTCGGCGAGACCCGCCTCGGGGTCCGGTGGCTCCGCCCGTTCGAGGCCGACCAGATGAAGGCCGGCCTGTCCTGGGACGAGAAGCTGGGATGGATCCTTGAGAAGGAGCGCTCCCGCTACGATGCGGGGGAGTACTTCGACCTCGAAGGGAAACGTTGGGCGAAGCTCACGGAGCTGAACCGCCTCCATGCCCAGACGGCAACGCCCTGGAAGCTCCGGAGCGAGCACTTCGAACTCACCTCGACGGCCGACCTCGAGCTCTCCGTCCGGGTCCTGGCCCGGCTCGAAGCCTTCTTCCTTCAAGCCTTCCGGCAGTACGACCTATTCTTCGCAGGGAAGGGGTCCTCCGGGTCCTTGATCTTCGGGATGGCGCCGACCAGGAAGCGCCTGGTGATCAACTTCTACCGGGATCGGGACCAGTTCGTGAAGGAGGCGAAGCCGCCAGTCGCCTGGGCCGCCGGTTTTTACACCTCCCAGAAGCACGCCTCGTACTTCCACGCCCAGGGCGACTCCTTCGTCGAGAGCACTCTCCAGCATGAGCTCACCCATCAGATCCTGGGAGAGTTCTCGCAGGACGGAAGCCCCGCCCAGTGGCTGGCCGAAGGCGCCGCGGTCTATCTCGAGGACGCCTTCTTCCGGAACGGCACGCTCACGCTAGGTTCGCTCGAAAACCACAGCCGACTCGTCACCTATCGGGCGGCCCTCTGTGCCGGCCAGAAGGAGCACTCCCTCCGGGACGTCCTCAAGTTCGTCACGATCCGCGATTGGGATTCCGGCGACATCCAGATGAACTACCGAGGAGTCGGGGCGGTCCTCTACTTCCTCATGACCTTCGACGGGGGACGCTATCGCGGTGACGCGATTGCCTTCCTCCGGGATGCCTACTCCGGCAACTCTCGGCCCATCGAGGACTACTTCGGCCTCTCGCTGGCCGCTCTCGATGTCCTGATGGCCCGCTTCTACAAGGACTGCGAGCCGCAGTCCGTCGCCCCTCCTTCAACAGACTCGAACCGCTAAGAGGTGGACCATGGAAAGAGTAACCCATCCCAGCCCTGAAGCAGCCCAGGCGGGGATCCCGGCACCCAGGCCGACCCCGGCGGCCCATCCCGAGAACCGCGTCAGCGGACGGATCCTCTGCCGCGCATGCCGGGTGGCCATGAGCCGGGGGATGCTTTCCTGGCATCTACGAAACAGCCACGCCTTCCTTTCCTGCAGGATCTGCTCCGCCCGGGTCCTGGCCACGGGGTATGTGTTCCTCCCCGGCCATACCGGCGACTTCTGTTCCCGAGCTTGCCTCCAGGAGTGCCTGAGGCGGGGGCTCTGCTTCAATTGCTTCAAGAGCCCCGACGGAACCTTTCGGAACGGGTGCTGCGAGATGTGCCGGTCGGCCTACCGGGAAAAGATGATCGCACTTCGCCAGGGGCTGAAGAGCATGAGCCAAGCCGGACAGGGCATGCGGGAAGCCGCCCAGTTGCCGGCGCCCTATCACCGTTCGACCGATCGCAACTCACATGCCCATTGAGGAGGAACCGATGAAATCCACCATCCGCGCCACGCGCAGGCTCGCGAGCCTGCGGAAGGAGCTCCGCCGGCTTCGGCTGGGCTACGCCCGCGTCCTGGCCCGTCGGCTGAAGCTTCGGTCGGGTCTCCCAGCCAAGATCCTTGCGGTCAAGGCCAAGATCGCCCAACTCACCCTGGAGGTCGCAGGGCGGGGGAGGGCGGCATGAGTA
>DATGFI010000006.1:0-2225 GCA_035309205.1 Planctomycetota bacterium
ACGGGAGGGAGTCCCGTAATCTGTACAGGTCGCTGCGGGAGCCGTATAGTAGGCGGGTTTCCGGAGCGGGTTGAAGGGTTACGAGACACTTCTTATGTCTTCCGTCCTTGAGCGTCTGAGCGTCCTCACGGACGAAGTCTCCGGGGACTTCGTTGAGGCTCTCGATTGGGCCGTCCGCAACGGCTTCCGGCACGTCGAGGTCCGCATGGTCGATGGCGTCAACGTGTCGAACCTGTCGGATGCCGACGTTGATCGCGCGAAGCGGGAGATCGAGAAGCGCGGCCTCAAGGTTTCCGCGATCGCCTCTCCTCTGTTCAAGTGCGCGCTCGATCCGTCGCGGCCGGTGCAGTCGGGCGATCTCTTCGGAAACCAGGAAGAGGACCTGGCCACACACATGAGCAAGCTGCCCCGGGCCATTGCGATCGCCAAGAAGCTGGGAACGAAGAAGATACGCATCTTCTCGTTCTGGCGGGAGAGCGAGCCGAAGAAGCATCTGGCCGAGGTGGTGAGGCACCTGAAGAAGGCGGCCTTGTTGGCCGAAAAGGAGGAAGTGCTCCTGCTCCAGGAGAACGAGAACGCCTGTAACGGCGGCTATGCCGACGAGGTTGCGGAGATCGTCCGCCAGGTCGGCAGCCCGGCGATGCGGGTCCTCTGGGATCCCGGAAACGAAAACTACGGCGGCCGGAACTGCTATCCCGAGGGATACGAGAAAGTGAAGGGCCTCTTCGCCCATGTCCACCTCAAGGACTCCGTGGTGGGCCCCGACGGAAAGGCCGCCTGCGTGCCGATCGGGGAAGGGAAGACCCCGCTGCGAGACCAGATCCGGGCGCTGGAGAAGGACGGTTACCAGGGGCTCTACACGCTCGAAACCCGCTATACCCCGCCGGGAGGCACCCCGATGCAGGGGACCGAGCGGACCCTGGCGGGCCTGAAGAAGCTCCTGGCATGAGCGTTCGGGCCGTGCTCAGGAGAGAAGAGGGACCTACGGTTCTCAGGATGGGCAAGGCTCTTGATCTCCTGACCTTCCCGATCTTCGCCATTCCCGGCGTCGCCCGCGATTTCCCATGAAGACCAGAGGCATCGCCGTCATCGGCAGCGGCTCGATCGCCGACCAGCACCTGGGCGCCCTTCGCGGCATCCCCCACGCCAAGCTGGTCGGCGTCTTTTCCCGCGGGGCCGACAAGGCCCGGAAGATGGGGGAGCGGGAACAGTGCCGCTGGACGACCGACTATCGGGACCTGCTCGCCGATCCCGCGGTGGAGATCGCGGACATCGTTACCTCAAGCGGCAGCCATGCTGCGATCGCCCGGGACGCCCTCCTGGCCGGGAAGCATGTGCTGGTCGAAAAGCCCATGGCGATGACCTCGGCCGAGGCGGACGAGCTGATCACCCTCGCGAAGTCCCGGAGGCTGACCTTGGGAGTCGTCTCCCAGCGTCGCTTCGAGGACCAGCACGAAGCCGTGAAGAAAGTGCTCGATTCGGGCGGCCTGGGCAAGCTGCTCCTGGTCGAGGTGTCCTGCCCCTACTTCCGGGACCAGCCGTACTACGATTCCGCCGACTGGCGCGGCAAGATTGCGACCGATGGCGGGGCCATCATGAACCAGGGGATCCACTCCGTCGATCTGATGCTCTGGTTCGGCGGACCGGCGTCGAGCATTCAGGGGAAGATCGCCACCCAGACGCACCGCATGGAGGCCGAAGACCTGGCGCTGGCCATCGTCATGTTCGACAATGGCGCCTTCGGCACGATTATGGCGTCGACCTCGATCCAGCCCGGCTTCACGCCGTGCCTCAATCTGTACGGCGAGAAGGGCACGATCAAGCTGGACGGGGCCGCCATCGTCCACTGTACCGTGCCGAACATCCCCAGGCCCGAGTTCGGCACGGCTCAGGCCAGCGCGGCGGTGCGGGGCCCCCTGCTCTCCAGCCACCAGATGCATCAGCGGCAGATCCTGGACGTCCTGGCCGCCATTGACGAAGGGCGGCCTCCGCGGGTGTCCGGCGAAGACGGCCGGCGCGCGGTCCGGTTGATCGAAGGGCTTTACGCATCGTCGAAAAACGGAGGGCCGGTAAACCTGTGATCAAGGGAAGGCATTATCGCAGCGGCGCCGGGATCACCGTCGCGCTGAAGGAGCCCGCAATCGCGGGTCTCCGAAGCGGAGGAGGGTCCGGCCCGTACATCGCGCCGGGGCTCGTCGACCTGCAGGTGAACGGATTCCGCGGCC
>DATGFI010000007.1:0-4200 GCA_035309205.1 Planctomycetota bacterium
GAAGTCCGCGAGGAAACCGGCCTGGACGCGCGCCTTCTCGGGCTTACCGGCATGTACCGCCGCCGCGACGGATCGCTTGCCTTCGTCTTCGCGGCCCGGGTCGGCTGGACCAAGGTGCCCAAGGGCCCCCTCAACGAAATCGCCAAGCGCCGCTGGATGCCGCTTGAGAAAGCCATGCGCCGGCTTCCGGGATCGTCCCGGATCCGGCTGGGGGACGCCCTCCGGCAGCCCTCGATATATCGCTCTGCTCCCATCGCCCGCTACGAACGTCAGGCCCTCCGTTTTTCGATTGGATAAGCCATGCGCGACCTGGAATCGACCTGCGCCCCCACGACCCTCGCCGGAGGCTTCGCCCGGGCCGCCCGCCAAAGCCTCGAGAAGCTTCGCGAAGGCGAGGCCAGGATCCGCAAGGACGGGGACCTGGAGGGCGTGCACCTGATGCGGACTTCCTGTCGCCGCCTTCGCGCGACGGTCAAGTATCTGGGGGATCACCTGGGCCGAAAGGAACAGAAAGACCTCCAGCGCGGCCTTCAGAACCTGATGGCGGCTCTGGGCCCCGTGCGCGACCTGGATGTGCTCCGCGCCGCCGTCGAGAGCGTCGAATTCCTGGACCCGGACGAATCCCGGGGCTTAGGGGAGGAGATCAAGCAGCGCCTCGCGGCGGCCGACGTCGCGATGCGGGAAACCCTCGACAGTCCCCAGTACTCGGGGCTGCTCGGTCGCCTGGAACTGGCCGTCCGCAATGCGACGAACGACGAGCCGCTCCATCTTCACGGGCCGACGAGGATCATGGACGCGGTGGCCGGTGTGATGCGGCTCAAGCCGGCCGATTGGTCCCAAGCCCCTGAAGAATCCCTCCACGATCTCCGCAAGGCGGTGAAGAAGCTCCGCTATGCCCTCGAAGCCTTCGCTCCCGGCTACGGCCGTCCCGTCGCGCGGCAGATCGAGCGCTGCCGCGATCTTCAGGAATCCCTGGGGACCCTCCAGGATTCCGCCGTCTTCTCGACCCACCTGAAGGGGCTGCGGACCTTCGTCGCAGGCCAGTTCATTGCCACGATGCGAAGCCGGGCAGTCGGCCAACTCGAGGAGCTGCCGGCGCTGTGGGCCCGCACCTTCCCTGCGAAGGGGATGGCCCGACTTGGAGGACATCTTCTGCGTCGCGCGGTCAAGAGCCCGCAGAAAAAGCAGGGCGAAGAACCCGTCGCCAAGCCGGTCGCCGCGTCCGGAGCCTAAAGGTTCAGAAGAGGGGAATCGGGCCTCCCCATTCGCTTCCCGGGGCGCCGGCCGCTTGCCGCTCCTTCCCCTTCAAGCCAAAAAGAGCCGACACCGCCGAGCGCAGTGCCGGGGCTGCCCCGGGCTTCTCCAGGAATGCCGTTCCCCCCGCCTGCAGGACTATTCGGCGGGTGGAGGTGTCCGTCAGCGCGCTATAGACGAGCACCGGAATGTCCATCCAGTCGACATTGCGTCGAATGAAGTGCAGCACCTCCGTGCCGTCCAGACCCCGCAGCGCCAGATCCAGCACCACGAGGCTCGGCCGGGCCCTCCGAAGCAAATCGAGCACCTGGAAACCGTCTTCGGCCTCGATCGCCAGGAACCCCAGATCATGGAGCAGCGTCCTTTGGCTCCGTCGAACCTCAGCGGACTCGTCCGCTACCAGCGCCACCTTCGTCACGGTCATGGTCTTTCCTTTGGAATTCCCGGGGATCATCCGCCGAAGAGGAATTGCAAGCGCCGTGCCAGGCCTGGCCGGATCAGGGAGAGCAAGCGATTGAAGGACAGGAGGTTCCAGCCGGTTCGCCCGGCTGCTGGGCGTGTTAACCTTGAGGTGTTAAATCTTGTCTTAACGTTCTGCGGTCGCCGAACGGCCGGACTGGGATTTCTCGCCGCGGAATTCCGGATTCAGCTGCCGTTCGAATTCCGATTTCAGGCGCATCGCCAGCGTGCGGTTGTCGTCCGACGCGCCGGTTCCCACCGTGAAGACGACGAAGGTTTGATCCTTCTTGGTGCGATCCATCCGGATCTGGACCGGGATGGAGTCCAGATGGGCCGAGTCGATACGGGCCCATGTATCGTGCACCTCGCGGCGGGGAGCGGCCATCCGGAGGACGGCGATGGCCTTTTCCGCTGCACCCAGGCAGACATCGAGCTTCTGATCATAAGTTCCGTCGACCTGGCTTCCCGCTCCCAGGCTGGCGCGGACGGCGCCGACATTCAGGCCCAGCCGATCGGACACCCGGTCCTGGATGATCTGGGCGAGATTCTTGTCGCCCGGCTCGACCATCACCGAGACGATCGTATTCTGGGCGTCGACACTTCGGGCATCGACATGGACTTCATCCTTGTTCGAGCGCTTGGCGATCAGGGTGCCCCCTAAAGCATCGTGCTCGTCCTTGTCGACTCGGAGATCCAGCTCCTTGGTGACGGCTAAGACCGCCCTCCAGGCTTCTTCCGCAGGCCTGCTGTAGGTCTTGGTCACCGTGTTGATGGTGGCGGCCTCGTCGGAATCGCGGCCCTTGAAGACGCTGCAGGAACTCAGGGCCGAAGCTAGAAGAACCAGAACGGCGGCTATGGCGCGCATGAACGGCCTCCTGAACTCATCATCCGAAGGGGTGATGAGCGGCTCGGTCGCTTGTTATGGGGGATCCCGTCCCGCCTGAAATTTGCTGGCGGCGGCTTCTCGGAGGCATGCGCGAATCCGTCCGTCCTCAGCTGCCACTGGCGGCGTGAGGAGAACGGGCGGTGGAGGTTACGATCTCCTGCCGGGATCCCGGAAGAGAAGGAAGGCTACCTACCGCCGCGCCAGCGAGGGCACCAGCGCAGCGGGTACCAGTGCTGGAAGCGCCAGGAGGGGAAGGGGTAGGGCCGGTAGGGATACATCCACGGATACGGGACGTCGGGG
This sequence comes from Planctomycetota bacterium, assembly GCA_035309205.1. Classification (GTDB taxonomy): domain Bacteria; phylum Planctomycetota; class MHYJ01; order MHYJ01; family JACPRB01; genus JACQFK01. The sequence goes on from DATGFI010000007.1 coordinate 2,900, forward strand.
TAGATCCAGCCGTAGCCTCCCATCCAAACGGGGTCTTCCGCCGGCGAGCCGTCACGGATCAAGGGCAGTCGCGAGGCCAGGTCGGCCGCCGCCTGCGCTCCCCAGGCCCAGTCGTTGGAAGGTAGCGCGAAGGTACCTCCGGTCGGCGCCGTGATCCCCTCCCGGAATACCCATGCCATGAAATAGTCCGACCCCGGCGGTTCGGAAACCCGGCCCATCCGGATCGGACAGTCGGGACGATGCTTCGTGTAGCTGAAGGTCGTCACTCCGCCCGGTCCGATCGTGGTGCGCTTCATCACCTGGCAGGGGACCCAGGACTTTCCGTTGTCCGCGGGGTGCGGGACGGCCTTGAGCTTCAGATGATCCCGGATGATGTCGCAGTCCAAGGGTGACGCGTTCCAGGGGTTCAGGGGCTCGGGCGCCGACTCCAGGGGAGGAGGACGGGGCGGTCCCGCCAGTCCCGAGGGGGCGGGGGGACGCCGGGGCGGTTCGGCGATCGACCACAAAATGCGCACGCCGCCGTAGGTGTCTCCGATCAGATCGCGGACGTACCGCTGAGTCGCCGCATCCCGGACCGCGACGACGATCCGGTAGTCGGTCCCGCTCCCGCCCAGCCCGACCGCACCGACGCCGTCCACCTGTTCGAGCGCCTGGGCGCATTCCCGCCGCAGCTCCTGAGCCCGCTCCCGGGCCTGTTGCTGGAATTGGGGATCGTCCTGAAGTCCCAGGCCCAGGAGAAGGAGAAGGATCGGCATCGTCCATTCAATCAGGAATGGCGCGCGGCCCTTTGAGAAAAAATGGCGGCCTACGGATTCTTCGCGACCCGGTAGAAGCGGATGCCGCCGGCCGGATCCGGAGGGATAGGCTGCAGGGTCCCGTCGGATTCGAGCGCCTTCCATGCCCCCCGAGCCGGTTCCCGTTCCTTCAGGAGGTCCGAGAGAATGACCACATCGACCCCGGCGCGTCGCAATCGGTCCCCATCGGGGAGAGGCATGTCTTCCGGAAAAGGGATGATGGTCCAGGCCGCGTGTTCGGGCGGCAGGCGGCGCTCGAGGGAGCCCCTGAAGACCGGATCCCGATACCACTCGGCTCCGACCTTCCCATAAGGCGCCAGGAGAAGGCGGGGATGGAGGAGTCTGGGGCCATACCACGTGTCGACGAGCAGCGTCGTGCCCGCCGGCTGGGTCGAGACCACCCGGGCCGCGGCAAGCACCCGGGGATGGGGTTCCCTCACGCGCTGCGTGACCCTCCACGTGGCCAGAGCCGAAGGGACGATCAGGACCGCCACCGCTGCCACGGCG
>DATGFI010000008.1:0-3891 GCA_035309205.1 Planctomycetota bacterium
CTATGCCGACCGTGAAGGCATCGCTCCTCACCCTGCGCGACGGCTGATCGTCGACGACTGCCTCTTTCTCACCTCGGAGGACTGTATCGCCTGCTCGACCGCGCGGCCCGGCATCGAGTTGGCAGCGATCATCAAGAAGGGTGTGATGTACAATTCATCCTCCGGAGCATTAACACGCGTCATTTCACCGGAGAAAAGATCGGCATGATTCAAGGCTGCGAAAGGGCCGGGAATGAGGCGGCAATCGCCCCCCACGTGGGCGGCGGTACGCCTGGCCGTACATCCACTGGTCGCCACGGTTCCCGGTGGAAGGGCGACTCTTTTGGTGGAGCTCGATCGGAGCGCCCCCGGCAGCTGTATGCTGGGGTCCGACGACCGTGCTCCGATGACGCTGGTCGGTTCGACGACGAAATGACGCTGGCGATCGTGCCAACAACGGTGCCCGGCGCCTCGGGAACCTGATCGGGGAGCATGGCAAACTCTTAAGATGAGGAGCGAACCGCAAGTGAACACCTTCTGCCTTCCGGCGTTGATCTTCGGTCCCCTCCTTCTTCTCACGACGGCGGACGACCGGGGCCTTCGGGCGGGCGATCGGCTGGCGATCGGCGGAGATCCCAATCCCGCGGACCGCGGATATGCCGCCTTCATCGAGGACTATCTTCTCCTGTCTCAGCCGGTGGAGGGTCTTCAGGTGACGCACGGGTGGTGCGGATTCACAGGCGGACCCTACCGGTCCCATCCGGACGTGAACGCCCTTCCCTTTCAACCGACGGTCGTCACCACCTGCTTCGGGTGGAACGAGCCCGCGGACAAGCCCTTGGATGAACAGTCGGCGACCCGCTACCGCACGTCTCAAAGGGACATCGTTGCCACCCTCCGGAAGGCGGGGGTAAGGCTGATCATTCTCGGTTCCCCCCCCTGTGTCGATTCCGCCTCCCGCAATAAATCCCTATCCGCGGTTGCGGAGATCACCAAGGAGGTCGCCTCCCAGGAAGGAGTTGTTTATGCCGACGTCTTCGGCACCACCCTGTCGGCCATGACGAAGTCCAAGGCAAGATTCGGAGAGGGATACCGGTTCGAGGGGAATCCCAGCAACCTGGCGATGGCTCACGCCTTCCTGAAAGCGCTCGGCTGCGACGGGGAGATCGGCACGCTATCGCTGGATTTCTCCTCTGGAAAAGCGGAGGGAACGCCCGGACAGAAAGTCCTCTCCTTCAAGGATAGAGCCTTGACCGTGGAGAGCACGCGAATCCCGATTTGGCAACCCGGACACTCCGACCTCGGAGATCCGGACCCGGTCATGAGTGCGTTCAATGCCGACTTGAATCGCTTCACGCTGGTGGTGAAGAACCTTCCCACCGCCAGAACCAAGGTCTATTGGCCGGATGAAAAGCACTGGTGCAACTTCATGTCCGAAGATCTTGCCCGAGGAGTCAACCTGACGGTCATGCGCGGACCTTTCGCCCGGGTGTTCTCCGACGTCGACCATGCCGTGCGGATGCAGCATGACGATCAGGAGCGGGCAGGGGCGGCGCTGCTTCAGGGAAAACCGGATCCCGAGGCCAAGGCCAAGTACGAGGCGGGCTTGGCTCTCGCCAGGAGCCGGTGCCAGGCCGTTCAGCATACCCTCACCTTGCAACCCCTCAGCCCTCCGGAGAAGCCGCCGGGCGGTTCCATTCCGGTGATCCTGGACACGGACATGAACACCGATGTCGATGATGTAGGCGCCTTGGCGCTGCTCAATTCCTTCATGTGCCAGGGGGAAGCCGATCTGATCGCCTGTATTGCCAACACCGTCAATGCCCAGCAATCCTCCGGGGCTGCCATCCAGGCGATCAACGCCTACTACGGCCATCCCAAGGTCCCGATCGGGACCTATCATGGTGAACCCACACCCGCCGGGATGGCCTCCATCCTTCTTCCTGCCCCGCCGGGGGCGTACCACGGGAAGCCCGGTCCCAACAGCAGCCATTTCACGCTGGGGCTCCACCGGCGTTTCTGCCCCGATTTCCCCAACGATGACCAGTTGCCCCCCGGCGTCGACCTCTACCGCAAGGCCCTGGCCGCTGCCAAGGACGGGTCGGTCGTCATCGTCAGCATCGGCCTTCTTCAGAATCTGCAAGACCTGGTTCAATCTCAGGCGGATTCGGTGAGCGATCTGAACGGGGTCGATCTCGTGCGGAAGAAGGTGCGACTGATGGTCGTCATGGCCAATACGGTCCCGGAGGACGCCTTCGTCCTTAGCCGCTGGCCGACACGCATCCTCTGGACCACCTACGTCGGTACTCTCATCGGGGCCGGCCAGTCGTTGGTCGACACTCCGGAGGACAACCCGGTGCGCGAGGCATACCGTCTTTTCGGGGATGAGAAGCACAATGCGCTCCTGGACGGCCGCAATACGTGGGACCTGGACGCGGCGTGGATTGCGGTCCGCGGCAACGAGCCGCTCTTCGACATCACTCCTGGCTACTGGAGGGTCAACAAGCCCCCCGCGGGCTACGGCACCTGGGTCTATGACCTTACGGCCAATCAAGTGCTGGCGGTCTATAGCATGCCGTTCCCGGAAGTCTCGAAGCGCTTCAATGCCGAATTGGCCAGGCGGCCACGGTAGGGAGGACTGGCGCGAGTGGTTCCGTGGCATCGAGGGATCGCGGGGAGCTCACCAAATCCTGAGCACGGCCGGAGGATCGCCGGGGGGAGACGGTTCAATCCTGGCGTTGTTGGGCCAAAGAAGAACAGGGGTCCCCGTGTGAGGGCCCGCTGTTCGGAGTGCCGGGATCAGGTTATATCGACAGGATCTCGTCGAGCTCGGACAGCAAGTCCGGACGAACCTTCTTCAGCATCTGTCGGACCTCGTGTTCCGTGGTGGCCCCTACCCGGAGCAGTCCTCGGACGTCGCTACGATCGACCTTGCCTTGAGGATCGTGCTTCCTCTCGCTGTAGGCTTTCACGGGCCGCGCCTTGCGCCGCCCGGCACTCGGTCCGGATCAGGACATCAGCTCGCGGATCACCTGGCCGTGGACGTCCGTCAGGCGGCGGTCAATGCCGTTGTGGCGGTACGTCAGCTTCGTGTGATCGAGTCCCATCAGGGCTAGCACCGTGGCATGGAGATCGTAGCAATAAGTCGGGTGCGCTACCGCCTTGTACGACCATTGGTCGCTTTCGCCGTAGGTGGTTCCGCCCTTCACGCCGCCCCCAGCCAGCCAGCTGGTGAACGTGAAGGGGTTGTGGTCACGGCCCCGGCTGCCTTGACTGCAGGGCATCCGGCCGAATTCGGTAGTCCATATCACGATCGTGTCTTCCAGCATTCCACGCCGCTTGAGGTCGATCAGGAGGGCGGCCGCCGGCTTGTCCATGCTCGTTCCCATCTCGCCATGGTCTTTGGCGATGTCCTCGTGGCTGTCCCAGTTGCGCCGGGGGAACCCGTTGTCCGCGCCGCTCCAGACTTGGACGAATCGGACTCCGCGCTCGAGGAGCCGGCGTGCGAGCAGGCAGTTGCGTCCGAAGTCCATCGTGATCCCCTGGTCCAGCCCGTACAATCTCTGCGTCTCGCGGGACTCCTGGGTCAGGTCGAGCACCTCGGGGCCCGAAAGCTGGAGCTTCGCGGCCAGTTCGTACGACTCGATCCGCGCGTTGAGGCGCGAATCGTCTTCGCGCTCCGCGCGGTGCGTACGATTCATCGCTTCCAGGACCGCCCTCCCTTCCTCCTCGGCTTCGGGCGTCGCAAAGGCCGCCGAAGACGGCGGGAAAAGGTCGAAAATCGGATTGGGCCTTCCAGCCTGGAGCAGCGTCCCCTGATGGGACGCCGGCAGGAATCCCGCGCTCCAGTTGCCCGGCCCGTTGGGCGCGAACCCGCGGGAATCCGGCAGCACTACGAACGTCGGCAGGTTG
>DATGFI010000009.1:0-2281 GCA_035309205.1 Planctomycetota bacterium
GCGCGCTTCGGATCCTTGTCCCCCAGGAGCTCGGTGAGCCGGCCTGGAATGATCTGCCACGACAGCCCGAAGCGGTCCTTCAGCCACCCGCACCGCGATTCCTTCCCACCGCTCGCGAGCAGCTTCTCCCAATAGTAGTCCACCTCGGCCTGCGTCTCGCACTTCACGAAGAACGACACGGCTTCGTTGAATTGGAAGTTCGGGCCGCCATTCAATCCGAAGAACTCCTGGCCTTCGAGCTCGAAGGTCACGGACATGGGCGTGACCTTTCCCTTCTTCGAGTTCTTGAAGACGGAGCAATAGAAGTTCATCGCCTCTTCGGCGTTGTCATTGAACCAGAGGAACGGGGTGATCTTCGACATGCCCAGACTCCAGTTGAGGTTGACGACATCGCGGGAGGTCCTCCGCTCCTGCTGCATCCTGGGCTGAGAGGTCCTTCGCTCCGCGCGTTTCACGCGCTCCGCTCAGGATGACATGCGTTCTCTCATATATGAGAAAGTAAAGTGGAAGATAGACTAGGGCCGGTTACTCCTCTTGAACCAGCCCTCCGCCAGGTCCAGCCAGGTACGGTTGTCCCGTTCGATGAGCTCGACCTTCCGCGATCGCCTCCACCCCTTGAGCTCCTTCTCTCGTGCGATGGCGTCACAGATCTCGGAGAATTCCTCGAAATATACGAGCCGGGTCACCCGGTACTGGCACGTAAAGCCTGGAATGAGCCTCAGCTTGTGCTCTTCCACGCGCCGCGGCAGATCGTTTGTGACCCCGATGTACAGCACGCGAGAGCGGCTCGCCATGACGTAGACGCAGTAACTGTGCACGGCTGACCATATGTGATCCAATGTCGGGAATCATCATCCCTTTTCTTTTCTTATGGTGAGAAAAATGCGTGTCATCCTGAGCGCCGCAGGCGCGAAGGACCCGCTTTTCTCGAGCACGTGGCACGGCGCCCCAGGCGCGAAGAGCCCGCCCTGAGCGCAGCGAAGGGACCCGCTTTTCTCGAGCATGTGGCTCGGCGCCGCAGGCGCGAAGAGCCCGCCCTGAGCGCAGCGAAGGGACCCGCTTTTCTCGGGCACGTGGCTTGGCACCGAAGGTGCAGAAGCGTCGACTCGATGTAGTTTTCATTTGTGACTAGCACACAGGCGTTGCTTGGCTTCACCGCCGCGGCGGGACTCCTCACCATCACGCCGGGACTCGACACGGCGCTGGTGCTGCGCACCGCTGCCGTGGAAGGGGGACGTCGAGCCCTTCTGGCCGGAATCGGCGTGTGCCTTGGATGCCTCGTGTGGGGACTCGCCGTTTCGGTGGGACTCGGGGGCTTGCTCGCCGTCTCGCGGCTGGCATACGACGTCCTTCGCATTGCCGGTGCAGCGTACCTCATCTTCCTCGGCATCAGACTCCTGAGCCGTCCGGCGCCGAGCCTCGACCTCGACTCGGCGGGGACGGCGCAGGCGAATTGGTTCGCCCGGGGACTCCTCACGAATCTCCTGAACCCCAAAGTCGGCGTTTTCTACGTCACGTTTCTCCCGCAGTTCGTGCCTTCCGGCGCTTCGGTCACGAGCTTGTCCATGCTGCTCGCCGGAATTCACGCGGCCGAAGGCTTCGTCTGGTTCGCGCTGCTCGTCCTCGCCACACGTCCGCTCACCCGGTGGCTCAAACGTCCGGGAGTCGCGAAGGGCCTGGACCGGGTCACCGGGGTCGTGTTTGTTGGATTTGGAGTGGGCTTGCTGCTCGATCGTCGTCCCGCCTGAAAGGAACGTTCGCATGTCGGTGACTCAAGCCGAGAAGGGGCGCCGGTTTCAGGCGCTCCATAGTCGCCCCGGTATCTTCGTGATCCCGAACCCGTGGGACGCAGGCACGGCAATGGTGCTGGCGGGCCTTGGGTTCGAAGCACTCACGACCACGAGTGCCGGACTCGCCTTCACGCTCGGCAAGAAGGACGGGGATGGCTCAGTGACCCGCGCCGAGACTTTGGCGAACGCGAAAATGATCGCGGATGCGACCGACCTGCCCGTCGCCGCCGACCTCGAGGATGGCTTCGGAGAGTCCCCGGAAGAAGCCGCGGAAACGATCAGACTGGCGGGGATCGAAGCGGGGCTCGTCGGTGGTTCCATCGAGGATTCGACGGGGGATCCGGCGAACCCCATCTACGAGTTCAACCTGTCGGTCGAGCGGGTCGCCGCGGCGGCCGAAGCGGCTCACCGGCTCCCCTTCCCCTTTGTGTTCGTGGGCCGTTGCGAGAACTACCTGCACGGCCGGCCCGACCTGGACGACACGATCAAGC
>DATGFI010000010.1:0-3278 GCA_035309205.1 Planctomycetota bacterium
CGCAGGACATCGGGCACAGCACGGGGGAGGACCTGTCCAAGGTGACCTCGGTGGAATTCCGGAAGGTGAGCTTCTCCTTCAACTCGCTGCCGGTCCTCCAGGGCGTGACCCTGTCCGTCAGGCCCGGCGAGGTGATTGCGATCGTCGGGCGCAGCGGATCGGGAAAGACGACGCTCCTGGACCTTCTCTGCCGCTTCTACGACCCGCAGGAGGGAGAGGTCCGGGTCAGCGACGTCGATCTTCGCCGCGTGCGGCGCTCGTCGCTCCTGGGGCACGTCGCCGTGGTGACGCAGGAGACCTTCCTTTTCAATACGACCATCGCCGAGAACATCCGGTACGGGCGCCGGACGGCCTCGCAGGCCGAAACCGAGGCGGCGGCGAAGGCGGCGCATATCCACGAGTTCATCATCGGCCTCGAGAAGGGCTACGCCACGATCGTGGGGGAGCGGGGCGCCAAGCTGTCGGGGGGGCAGAGGCAGCGGGTCGCGATCGCCCGGGCCATCCTGCGGGATCCCTCCATCCTGATCCTGGACGAGGCGACCAGCGCCCTGGACTCCGAGAGCGAGCGAATGGTCCAGGAGGCCTTGGACAACCTCCTGCGCTCGGAGCGGAGGATCACCTTCGTCATCGCGCACCGGCTTTCGACGATCAAGGACTCCGACCGCATCCTGGTGCTCGAGGAGGGGAAGCTCGTCGAGGAGGGGAGGCACGACGACCTTCTGGCCCGGAACGGCGTGTACACGACTCTCTACCAAGCCCGGTTCGCGCAGTGACGGCGCCCGTTTCCGCCGCAGAAGGTGCACACTTGCCCCCAACGCCGGGGCTTCCTCCGCAGTATGATATCCATGACGCGAGCTTCCTCCCCGGCGCCTCGGAAGGGCCGGGGGAGCCTGGAAAAGCCCCGCCGGGCGAGGGTCAAGGTCGACCTGTGGTGCGAGGTGATCGGCCCCAATAGCCGCGCCAGCGCCCACGTCCGAAACCTGACCCTGGGTGGCTGCCGCCTGCTCAGCCCCTGCACCTTCCCGAAGGGGGAACTCGTCGAGGTGACGATCCCGCTTGCCGCCTACGAACCCGAGCTCCGGCTCCAGGCCGAGGTCCGCTGGCTGGGCCTCAACCCGGAAGAAGGTCCCTTCGTCCTGGGCTGCCGCTTCGTCCATCACGAGGACAGCGCCGACCGCATCGAGCGGCTGCTTCGGAGCGTGATCAAGAAGTCGCCGCAAGTTCCGGCCATGGCGCTCTCGGGCCGGAAGCCGGGGGCGCTGGACCTGGTGTTTGCGAGCGAAGGGCTGGACCGCCTGCTCAGGCCGGGTCTTTCTGCTCCTCTTCCCGGATCACCTGGAGCGCCTCGCGGGGGCTCCGCGCGTTCGTAAGCGCGTCCCTCATCTCCTCGTACTGCAGGAGCTTCGCGATTCCCGCCAGCGTGCGGATGTGCTTCTGCACCGCCTTCCGGGGAATGACCAGGAGGATCACCAACCGCGCGGGCTGGCCATCCGCCGACTGGAAGGGGATGCCTCCGGGGGAGATGGCGAAGGCGGCCAGGGCGTCCTCGATACCGTCGACGCTGGCGTGGGGGATGGCCACCCCGTGCTCCATGCCGGTCGAGGCGACCTTCTCGCGGGCGACGAGAGCGTCGTAGACGGCTTCCCGGTGCTCGGGCTTGAGCCGGCCCTGGGCGATGAGCAGGTCGACCAGCTTCGTGATGGTCTCCCACTTGTCGCGGGCCTGAAAAGCCGTCGCAATCTGGCCTTCCTTGAGCAGGTCTCCCAGCTTCACGATTCGAGCTCCTTCACGTGGGCCTCGAGCTCGGCGAGCTTCGCCTTCAGCGCCGCCAGTTTCTCTTCGATCTCCCGGGCCAGATCGGGCTTCCGCTTCCGGAACTCCTCGTTCGACAGCTGCTTCTGGGCCTGGACGATCTGCTCGCGGGTCTTCTCAAGCTCCTTCCGCGTACGATCGATTTCGGCCTTCTTGTCGATCTTGCCCTCGAGCGGCACGTAGACGGTGAACGCGGCATGGGGGCCGATCGCGGAGAACTTGGGCTTGGCTAGATTGACGCCGACCGTGAGCTCGGGCACGTTGGCCTGGTCGCGGATGATCTCGGCGCCCGCCTTCAGGAGGGCCGCCGCGGATTCGTCCTTCGCCGAGATCACCGCGGCGAGCTCCACCTTCGGGCCGAAGCCGTAGCGGTTGCGCACCTCTCGGATCACGCCTACCGCCTCGAAGACCTGGGACATCAGCTGCTCGATGCCGGGGTTCCGCGTCGCCTGCGGCTCCGGCCAGGACGACGTCATGAGCGGCTGCCGGCGCCCCAGCTTCTGCCAGATTTCCTCCGTCACGAAGGGGGTGAAGGGGCTCATCAGTCTCAGGATCGTGTCGAGCACGTAGGACATCGTCTGTTTCGCGGCGGGCTCGGTCATGCGGCGCTTGGCGAGCTCGATGTACCAGTCGCAAAAATCGTCCCAGACGAACTTGTAGAGCTGCTGGGCGGCCTCGCCGAACTCGTACCGGTTCAGGGCCTCCGTCACCGCGTCGATGGTCCCCGTCAGGCGGCTCAGGATCCAGCGGTCCTCGCCGGTCAGTCCGGATTCGGGCGGTTCCGGCGGGACGCCCGCGATCATGGGCGCCGCGAAGCGCGACGCGTTCCAGAGCTTCGTCACGAAATTGCGCGACATCTCCACGCGCTGCTTCGAGAACCTCTTCCCGAACTTGAGGTCCTGGGTTCCTGTCGCCAGCCACGCCAGGGAGAAACGGAGCGCGTCGGCCCCGTAGGCGTCGATCAGTTCGAGGGGGTCTACGCCCGTGCCCTTCGACTTGGACTGCCTCTTGCCTTCGTCGTCCATGATGGTGGCGTGAATGACCACGTCGGTGAAGGGCCTCTCGCCGCGGAACTCGAATCCCGACACGATCATCCGGGCCACCCAGAGGTTGATGATGTCGCGGCTCGTCACGAGCACCTGGGTGGGATAGAACTTCTCGAGGTCGGGAGTCTCGTCGGGCCAGCCCAGAGTCGCGAACGGCCACAGCGCGCTCGAGAACCAGGTGTCCAGAACGTCGGCATCCTGGGTCAGCTCCTGGGACTGGCACTGCGGGCACGCTTTGGGGTCCTCCACGGCGGCAACGGCATGCCTGCTGGGGCAGTACCAGACCGGGATGCGGTGCCCCCACCAGATCTGGCGCGAGATGCACCAGTCGCGGATGTTCTCCATCCATTGGAAGAAGACCGGCTCGCGATCGTCAGGAACGAAGCGGATCCGGCCGCTGCGGACAGCCTCCATGGCCTT
>DATGFI010000011.1:0-2126 GCA_035309205.1 Planctomycetota bacterium
GAAGTCCGAGTAGGCGAGGGCCTTCAGGGCCGCCACTTTCAGGGAGAGCAGATGCAGCTGTGCGGGATTCCGATCGATGACCGCCACGCGCTTGGGACGGGAGCCCAGCAGGCGGAGAACCCGGTCTCCCCCTTCCGCGGAAGCCAGGACGACCTCGTGCTCCTGGATTTCCAGGCCTTCGGCCACCCAATCGCTGCCCTGCTCCAGGTTCATGCGCCTCCCCTCCGGGGGCACGCCGAAGACGCACGAAGGGCCGCCTGGGCTTGAATCCGGCTGACGAAGCTCCAGGCCCTCCGCCCGCGGAAGCCTTGGGGGATCGCTCGCCGCCGTTGCCGGGTGTGGCGCGACATCCTCGGCCCTCCAACCGAACCATCCCAGGAATGGCAAGCGACGTGCCAGAGCCCAAGCCCGCGATTTCGGGATGCGGGTGAGCAAGGACTTGCGCTGAATTGCGGTGTCCTTCCGGGCCTGAATTGCATTGGCCCTCGGGCTGTGTTATGCTTCCTCACGCGAGATGGCGAGTTCCCCTGGGCGTAACCTCATCTGTCGGTGCTACGTCGTCGACGAGGACGTCATCCGCAAGGCGATCGCCGAGCACCAGCTCAAGCAGGTGGAAGAAGTGACGGCGGTGACCCGGGCCGGTGGGGGATGCAGCTCGTGCTGGGATGACATTCAGGTCATTCTGAGCGAAATCTGGGGTAAACCGCTGCCGCGCGACGTGCCGGATGAATCGGGTCTGTCCAGCGCCCAGAAGCGGGCGCGGATCGTCAAGGCGCTGGAAACGGAGGTTTATCCCCTCCTGGATCTCAACAGCGTGCAGATGCAGCTGGTCGACGTGACGGCGGACCGGATGCTGGCGCGCTTTTCGGGGAAGGGGGTCGGGACGACGTCCGCTTCCTTCCTGGCGCTCAAGCGGTACGTGGTGCAGAAGATGACCGAAGCCTGCGGCCAGAAGATGAACCTCGTGGAACTCAACGTGCTGGAGGCGCTCGCTCCGTAATCCCGGATGAAACGCACCGCGATTATCTCCGACGTCCACTCGAACATCGAGGCGCTCGAGGCGGTCCTCGACGACGTCCACGAGCACGAGTGCGAAGAGATCCTCTGCTTGGGAGACCTCCTGGGCTACGGCCCCAGCCCGCGCCAGGTCCTGAAGATCGCGATGGACCTATTCGAGTTCACCCTCATGGGAAACCACGAGGAAGGCATCCTCTACCAGCCGGTCGGCTTCAACTGGAAGGCGGAGGCCTCGGCCTGGTGGACCAAGGACCAGCTGAAATCCCCCTACTATCCGCAGCACGAAAACCGAAAGTACTGGAGCTACCTCGAGCAGATGCCCCGCTTCGCCACCCACGGGGACGTGCTCTACGTACACGCCTCGCCGATCGATCCAACTCGCGAGTACGTCATGCCCGAGGCCTGCTACAATCCGGAATTCATGACGCAGATCTTCAAGAAGATCAAGCGCGTCGCCTTCGGGGGCCACACCCATCTGCCGGGCATCTTCTTTGAAAACCGCCCCTTCTTGCAGCAGAACCGCATCGAGGGACCCTATCCGGTTGTGAAGGGGAAGTTCTTCGTGAACGTCGGGTCCGTCGGCCAGCCGCGCGACGGGGACACCCGTGCCTGCTATGTCATCTTCGACGGGAAGACCGTCCTCTTCCGCCGCGTGGAGTACAACTACAAAAAGACCGCGCGAAAGATCCGGCGTATCAAGCGCCTCCCAAATGCCCTGGGCATGCGTCTTGCCCTGGGGCTCTAAGTCCGGTTCACCGGCGGAGAGTAACGATGGACGTCAAGAGCGTCATGGATTCCCGGAAATTCTCCGCCGAGAAGCTCTCCAAGGTCTCGCTTTTCGAAAGCGAGCGGATGTTCTGCGATGTGTACGGCTTGTCGCCCGGCCAGGAGCAGAAGCCCCACACCCACGAAGGATCGGACAAGATCTACTACGTCATCGAGGGATGCGGGCATTTCAAGATCGCCGGCGAGCTCCGCGAGGTCGGCGAGAAGAACGTGGTCTACGTCCCCTCTGGAGTGGAGCATTCCGTCAAGAATGACGGGGGCGCGAACCTCACGCTTCTGGTCCTCATGACCCCCCATCCGAACTACGTCACCCGGAAGGTCTG
>DATGFI010000012.1:0-5485 GCA_035309205.1 Planctomycetota bacterium
CGGGAAACGGCGGCTTCAAGAACGGGTTCGGGGATGTGTCCAACGGGACCGTCGACGGCAGCAATCTCGGCTACGGAATCTCCGGGGGCGAGGGGTTCATCTGGGTCTGCATGCCCTACGTCCGCATCGCGGTCGGGCAGAAGGACAACGCCCCCCTCTGGTGGGGGGACCTGGAGGAGACCCAGAGGTATTGCCTGAAAACGGTCGCGTTGGTCTGCGACGCGTACGGCGGCGATGCGAAAAGGCTCGTGCTGGCAGGGTTCTCCCGGGGGGCCATCGGCTGCAACTATCTGGGGCTGCGCGACGACGAAATCGCGCCGATCTGGCGGGCCTTCGTCGCGTTCAGTCATTACGACGGCCAGCTCACGCACTGGGGCTATCCGGGAGCCGACCGCGCATCAGCCTTGGAACGGTTGAAGCGCCTGAAAGGCCGCCCCCAGTTCGTCAGCATGGAAAACAGCGTCGAACCGATCCGCCAGTACCTGGCAAGCACCGGTATCGCCGGCGACTTCACGTTCCAGACCATCCGCTTTCGCAATCACTCGGACCAGTGGGTGCTGCGCGATGTCCCGGAGCGCAAGACTCTCCGGGACTGGCTTCGCCGGGCACTGGGGGACTGAGGTCGGACTTTCTACTTGTTGGCCCGGAGAAGATCGAGCAGCCGGAGAATCTGCTTGTGGACTTCGGGGGTGTTCTTGACCACGAGCAGTCCGTTCTGCATCTTCACGACGGCCTTGGGGTTCTCCTCCCAGCTGCGGCCCCCGGTATGGGCGCGAACCATTTCCTCGATGGGGATCTCGCTGCCGGAATCCCCCGCATCGGGCTGGATGATGACGCCGGGTCCGGCCGCGCTGAGATCAAGGTCGATTCCGGGAAATTGGCTGATCGGGTAGAGGATATCTCGGCAGTCGTAGATCTCCATCTTCATGGTCCTGTCCGCCACATCCTCCTTCGTCATCAGCTGAAGGACGCCGTCCTTGAAGAGGATATCGCAATTGTGCGGCTTGAGGATCAGGCCGAAGATGCTGCGGAGGCTGATTTCGGTGACCTTGAGAGAGATGACCAGGTTCTTGTCGCGGACCTTGGCGTCGACGAAGATGTTCATGCCCGAGATCTCGCGGAGATAGTCGACGACCTGGTCGATCGGCGCGTTCTGGAAATCCATCGTGACCTTGATGTTGTTGAGCTTCCCCTCGACCTCGGCCTTCGTCGCATCCTGCGCGGGAGCGAAGGAGCCGCCGGCGAGGAGCGCCGTCACGACAGCGAGGATCTTCATGGAACCTCCTGATTCTACCCGCCGATCGCCTTCAGCCAAGCCTGTTTATCGAGGCCGAAATCCTTCTTCGTCTCCTGCTTCAGGAAGCGCAGCGCCTCCTGGCCCAGCTCCGGCGAATCGAGCAGCTCGACCAGCGCGGGCAGCGGGAATTCGATATCGAGCTTCTTGACGATCTCCAGCGCGTGGCTCTGGACTTCGACGTTGGTCGAATGCAGCAGGGTCACGACCGCCTCAACGATTCTGTGCTGCGCTGCGCGGTTGAGCCGGTTCAGCTTCTGGAGCATTGCCAGCGCTCGGGCGTCCTGGCCATTGACCGCGAGGGAGACCGCCACGGGAACCAGCTCGGAGTCCTCGTCGTCGGTTCCCGGTTCACTCAAGGTCCAGCCGGAGGCGGCCTCCTTCTTCTGCTGATAGCGGGCCAGGACGCGGTCCCTCGTGGGGCCGTCCGCCAGCTTGAACAGGAGCGAAGCCGCCGCAAACTGGCGGCGGACGTCGCCCCCGTTCAGAGCGGATTCGAGAGCCGCCAGTCCGGCGGGTCCCGTCGAACGGATGCGGTCCTCGATCTCGGGCGAAGGCTTCTGGGCGAAGCGGGACAGCTCCGCCGCCACGTCGACCGCCCCGCCTTCGCGGAGGAGGCCCACCAGTCCGGCGACCAGGAGGAGGGCGGCCGCCGCCAGGAGCCAAGGAGGAGGCACCCGACGTCGCGAACGGGAGCGGACTCCCTGGACGAAGCGGTCGACATCCGGGAACCCCGGGGACGCCTCCCCCGCCCCCGTGTTCGGGGAGGCGGGGAGGGAGCGCAAAACCGCCTCCAGCCGCCGCGAACGCTCCAGCTCCGACCGGCACATCGCGCAGGAGGACAGATGCGTTTCCACCCCGGTTCGATCGGGCTCCGGGAGCTCGCCGTCGAGAAACTCGTCCAGACGTACTTCCGCGCAGTTCATAGATATCCCTTCAGGTCCTCTTTCAGGCGCTTGCGGGCCAGGGAGAGGTTCATTTTCACATCGTCGTAGCTGCAGCCGAGGGTCGCCGCGATCTCGCGGTAGTCCAGGCCCTGATAGAGGTGCAGAGTGAGGACCTCGCGCTGCCGCTGCGGAAGGAGCTCGATCCTGCCCTTGACGACCTCTTCGAGCTCTGTCGTGTCCATCGAGGAACCCGTCTGAATCACCGACTGCTTCCGCTCCGCCTCCTCGCGGACGACCGACAGCCGTGCTTCCGCACGCCGGGTCCGGCGAAGGCGGTCGCGATACTGATTGATGAAGATCCGGTACAGCCACGACTTGAAGCTCGACTCGCCCCGAAAGCCCCGGAGGGCCCGATAGGCGTTCACGAAGCCCAATTGGGAGAGTTCCTCGGCCTCCTGGGCGTCGTGCGTGAGCCTCAGACAGAAGCTGTACGCGTCTTTCATATATTTCCGGACCAGGGCCTCGAACGCCGACTCCTCGCCTCCCTGGAACTTCAATACCAGCTCCGCGTCCACCATCGCGTCGCCCTCGCTCATCCGTCCTCCGATTGGACGCTGCCCGGCGGGGTTCGGTAAAAAGAAAAGAAGGAATCGGCGCCCTCGGCCGACGGCGACCGTGCAACCCGCGTACCTATATCGACGGCAGAGGAACGCCTGTTGCCCCGGAAAATAGTGACTGTTTTTGAAGTCCACCGCTTCATGGCTTGTGGTCCGCGCGAAGGGGACGTAAAATAGGCGCCAGCTATGGAAGGCTTTTCGTTCAGCGAACTGATCCTGATCATCATCGTCGCCATTATCATCTATGGCAAGGACCTTCCGCAGGCGGCACGGAAGATGGCGACGCTCTACTCGAAATTCAAGCGCCAGCTCAACGACGTCCGAGACGAGATCAAGCGCCAGATCCCGATGGACGAGCTGGAGAATGCGGTCAAGGTCAACCTGCCCAGCGGCCCGTTCGGGGATCCGCCCCAAACCCCCTATGGACTGGCGGCATCCCCGTCGGCGACCAATGTCCTGCTGACGTGGAATTCGTCGACCGGTTCGACCAGCTATACCGTCCGACGCTCGACGGGACCCCAGGATCCGTGGCTGATCGTCGCCATGAACATCAGCGAGCTGGCATGGACCGACACCGACGTGCACCCGGGGAAGAATTACCACTACGTCGTCACGGGCGTGAACGAGACGGGTGAGAGCGGAAACTCCGACGAGGTCACTGCGACGATTCCGGGGGGGGACCCCGCTCCCCCCGCCCTCGCCCCGCCGGCTCCTGCGGCTCCCGCCGACCTGGCTGCGGCGGCTCCCGTCCCTCCGGTCAAGGTCGAGTCCGCCGTGGCCACCCCTCCCAACGGAAACGGCGACCATCCCCAGGTACCTCCCGTCGCCGAGGCAAAAGGACAATCTTCCTCGGCCCCGACACCGGAAGCGAAACCGTCCTAGGAACGAAGCGTCGGGGCATTCCCCAGCCGAGGCTCGGCGCCCGAACAGGAGTGCCTCCCCCGTTCGATCAGGGCTTCGATGCCTTGCCCCGGGCGACCCGCTTGCCCTGTGCCGCCCCGCCCTGCGCGCACTTCGTGCAGTAGCCGAAAAGGGTGTGATTGTGGTGAACGATCGAGAACTGATGGTCCTTCGCCGAGCGCTCCTGCTCCTCCTCGATGCGCGGGTTGGAGAACTCGATGATTTCGCCGCAGCTCAGGCAGACCATGTGGTCGTGATGCCGATGGCCGACGACGTGCTCGTAGACCACGCGGTCTCGACGGAAGGGTCGCTCTTCGACGAGGCCCGCATCGACCATGACCTTCAACGTCCTGTAGATCGTGACTCGTCCGACGCCTCGGATCGATTTGCGGGCCCACCCGATCAGGTCATCGGCGGTGAAGTGCTGGTGATGGGAGAAGACGATCTCGGCCAGCCTCAGGCGCTGGTTGGTGCAGGAAAGACCCTGCTCGCGCAGCGCGCGCCGAAACGCGTCCATTTCCTTTCCAATGTCCATCCCCACTGCCCGTATTCAAGCCCGACGTGGAGAGCCCGTCAAGAGCGGAGGACCTGCGCCGAATCGAGAGCCTGAGATCCTCCTCCTGCGGCTTCCCGGAGAAGATACCGGAGTGGTGGATCAGAGGACGGGCTTGGCAAGGGCGATGGCGGAGTCGTCGCCCGCCGTCAGTCCACTTTCCGTATCTTTCCAGCGGCGATGCATCCACATCCACTGTTCCGGATGTTCGCGGATGCGCTCCTCGAGAACGGACATCCAGCGCTGACTGAGCGCCAAAAGTGATCCCCGCGTATCGACGGCGTCGACCCGGACCACGTGCTTTCCGTCCGGCAGGCTGTTGAGCGTGAGTACCACCATCGGCGCGTTGTAGCGGCGGGCGCAGATGGCCGGGCCCGGCGCGATCCGGACGGGCTGGCCGAAAAAGCGGCCCTTGAATCCGCCGGATCGGGGGCGCTGATCGGCGAAGAATCCGACGAGCCGGCCTTCCCGCAGGTACTCGGCCACCTCGTGGGCGGCATCGGTCTTGAGAATGACGTCCAGATGGAGCGCTTTCTTCATGAAGGAGCGGCCCCAGTCGAGCAGGGCGCGGTTCTTCTGCTTCTTCATGATCGCGGCGCCCTTCATGCCCAAGAAGCGCGGCACCGCGCTGAGGCGAGAGAAGCATCCCATGTGGGCACTCACGAGGATCACGCCCTTTCCCTGGTCGTAGGCGGCCCTCAGAATCTCCGCGTTCTCCACGATCAGACCTCGGTACGGCCGGGAGGCGAGATTCGCAACGTCCGTGATGTTCCGCCCGAGGATTTCGAAGGCTCCGCGCGCGATGCGCTCGGATTCCCGCGGATGGAGCGACCGACCATAGGCCAGCTCCAGATTTCGCCGGGTCTGCCGGCGAAGCCCTCCGCAGAGCCGCCACACGACGGCTCCGATCAGGCTTCCCATCCGGATCGTCGCGCGATAGGAGAGCATCCGGACAAAGGACAGCAGCGACCGGACCATGGCATACTCCGCCAGCCGCAGGATCGAGTTCTTCCGGCGGCGGGAAGGACCGGAGCCGGCGCCGGGGACGTCTTCAGAGGCGGGCCCGTCGTCTTGGGTGTCGATCACTTCATGAACTCTATCACACCCCCGCACCGCCTGCCGCCAGGTTTACATATCCTTATCAATCATTCGTCCTGCTCGCGGGCATCAGGAGATACGGGCCGGGGAGGCGGGGCGGAAGCCGCCCTACTTCCCGTGCTCGCAGAGTGTAAAG
>DATGFI010000013.1:0-4514 GCA_035309205.1 Planctomycetota bacterium
GTGACCAACGCGCCCTTGTCGACGTTTCGGGCTGTGATGGTCCCGGCGAACGGCGCGATCACCTTCTCATAGGATTGGAGAACCGTCAGACGCCGCACGTCGGCCTCGCCCGCCTTGACTGCGGCATCGGCGCTGTTGACGCGTACCTTCTGGTCGTCGTACTCCTGTTCGGAGACGGCGTGCGTCTGGATCAGGGAGGCGATCCGCTGCAGCGTGCTCCTGGAAAGCGCGAGGTTGGCCCGCGCTTCCTCCAGATGGACCGCGGTCCGCTCCAGTTCCTGGTCCAACTCCGGAGATTCGATTACGGCGAGCAGCTGGCCGGCCTCGACGCGATCGCCGATGTCCACCTTCCGCAGGCTGAGAAATCCACTGGTCCGGGCGTAGAGCGTGGTCTCCTGGATCGCCTGGGTCCCTCCGGGAAGTGTCAGAACAATCTCGTTCGGCGCAGGGCGCGACGCGACGACGGACACCCGAGTACTCGCCTCAGCGCGCACCTTCGCCTCGGCGAGGGCAGCCTGGCGCTCGAGGCGCGGAAGAGTCCCGATCACCGCCAGGGCGCCCGCTCCGACCAGGGCCGCGGCGATGAAGGCGAGCGGCCGGCGACTCTTCTTCGCGGCCGTCGGGGTCGTCACTTCCGGATGTTCCTTCAGAGTTCCTATTGCGGCGTTCATGGACAGTCTCCTTTAGGGTTCCGTTCAATGGGACAGGGCGACGAGTTCGTGCCGGGGCGTTTCCTGCTCTTCGGCCGGCGCGACGGGCGCCGTCTTCCGGAGGAGCGAATAGACCACAGGCACGAAGAAAAGGGTCGCGAAGGTGGCGACCAGGAGGCCGCCCAGCACGGCGCGGCCGAGGGGCGCGTTCTGCTCCCCGCCCTCGCCCCAGCCGAGCGACATGGGCACCATGCCGATCACCATCGCCAGGGCCGTCATCAGAACCGGGCGAAGTCGGGTTCGCCCCGCATCCAACGCGGCCGTCAGCGCATCGGCGCCCTCGTGGCGGCGCTGGTTGGCGAAGGTCACCATCAGGATCGAGTTCGCCGTGGCCACCCCGATCGACATCACGGCGCCCATCAGCGAGGGCACGTTGAACGTCGTCTGCGTCACGAAGAGCATCCAGACGATGCCCACCAGGGCGCCCGGCAGCGCGGTGATGATGATGAAGGGGTCGACCCAGGACTGGAAGTTGACCACCATCAGGAAGTAGACCAGCAGCGCGGCGGCGACGAGTCCCAGCCCCAGCCGCGAGAATGCGGTGTTCATGCTGTCGACCTGGCCGCGCACGTTGATCGACACGCCGGGAGGCAGCTTGCTGCGGACGTCGCGAAGGATTCGATCGACTTCCTTCGACACCGACCCCAGGTCGGTGTCCTGCACGTCGGCTCGTACGTTGAACGTGGGCTGGACGTTCGAGTGGTTCGCGACGAGCGGCGCGGTTTCCCGCTCGATCGTGGCGATGTCGCTCAGGAGCTGGGCCGCCTTATCGGGCCGCGTCCCCATTGTCATGTTGCCGATCGCGTCCAGCGAATCCACCTGGTGCTGGGGCGTCTGGACGGCGAGGACATAGTTGACGCCGCTCTGAGGATCGGTCCAGAAACTGGGAGACACGACTCCGCTCGACGCGAGCGAGACCAGGACGTTGTTGGCCACGTCCCGCTGCGAGAGCCCCGCCTCCGAGGCGCGGACCCGGTCGACCCGGAGCCGCAATTGCGGGGCGTCGATCACCTGGTGAAGGTGGACATCGACGGCCCCGGGAATAGCGACGACGCTTTTCTGGATCTGCCGGGCGATCCGATAGGTGGCGTCGCGATTGAAGCCGCTGACCTGAATGTCGATCGGCGCCGGCAGGCCGAAGTTGAGGATCTGGCTGACGATATCCGCCGGCTGGAAGTAGAAGCCGAGGGTCGGGAACTCCTCGGGAAGCTTCTCCCGGAGCCGCTTCAGATAGGACTCGGTCGAGTTTTGGCGCCCAGGGGCGAGGGAGATCAGGATCTCTCCGTCGGAGGTTGAGAGCGTCGCACTGTCGCCGAACGCCAGGTTGATGGCGTCCGGGAGTCCGAAGTTGTCCAGGATCAGCGAGCGGTCCTTGTCCGGGATCATCGCGCGGACCGCGTTTTCAACCTTCGTGAAAATCCGCTCGGTATCCTCGATCCGCGTCCCGGCCGGGGTCTTGACGTGCAGCCGGAGCTGGCCGGTGTCGACGGTCGGAAAGAAATCGCGACCGACCCAGGGCAGCAGAAGACCGGCGCTCACGAGCGCGAGGCCGAAGACCGCGAAAACGGAGCGCCGATGGCCGAGCGCCCACTCCAGGCCCGACAGATAGCGGCTGCGCAATGCCTCGAAACCCCGTTCAAAGCCGCGCTGGACGCGGGAGAAGAACCCGTTCGAGGGCGCCCGGCCGTGCGCCTCGACCTCGGCGTTCAGCAGGAACTTGACCAGGGTCGGGATGACGGTCCGCGACAGGAGGTACGACGCCAGCATCGCGATCACGACCGCCAGCGCGAGCGGCGTGAAGAGGTACTTCGCGGGGCCGGTCAGGAAGACGACCGGGAGGAAGACGATGCAGATCGCGAGCGTGGAAACGAACGCCGGCACCGCGATCTGCTGGGCTCCGTCGAGGATCGCCTGGCGGAGCTTCTTCCCCATCGCGATATTGCGATGGATGTTTTCGATCTCGACCGTCGCATCGTCGACCAGGATGCCGACTGCGAGCGCGAGTCCGCCCAGCGTCATCACATTCATCGTCTGGCCGAGGAAGTTGAGCCCGACGATCGAGACCAGGATCGACAGCGGGATGGAGATCGCCACGATCAGGGTGCTCCTCCAGGATCCCAGGAAGAGGAGGATCATCGTCGCGGTGAGGCAGGCGGCGATCAACCCTTCCGTCAGTACGCCGTGGATCGCGGCGGAGACGAAGAGCGACTGGTCGGAAAGAAGCGTGATCTCCAGTCCGGGCGGGGCCGCGGCGCGGATGGAAGGGAGGAGCGCTTTCACGCGTTCGGCGATGTCCAGCGTCGAGGCGCTGCCGCTTTTCAGCACGGTGAGAAGCACGGAGCGGCGACCTTCCTGCCGAACGATGTTCGTCTGCACCTGAAAGCCGTCGTGGACCTGCGCGACGTCGCGGAGGTAGATCGTCTTCCCCTTCACGACTTTCACCGGAACGTCGTTGAGGGCCTGGACGGCGTCGGGGCTGCTGTTGAGCGCGATGGTATAGTCCTGCCCGCCGATCTTGGCGGTGCCGGTGGGCAGCGTGAAGTTCTGCGCGGTGACCGCAACGTTCACGTCCTGGGCGGACAGCCCGTTCGCCAGGAGCGCCTCAGAGTCGAGGTCAACCATGATCTGGCGTGGCTTGCCCCCGTACGGCAGAGGCAAACTCGTCCCCTGCACGACCGCGAGCTGCTGCCGGATCTTGTAGATGCCGTAGTCGTAGAGCTGGGCTTCCGACATCGTCTTGCTCGAGAGGCTGAGCTGCAGGATCGGGACATCCGACGCGTTGTAACGGATGATGAACGGCGGCTGCGTGCCCGGAGGCATGCGCCGGAGGATCGTCTGGCACACCGCCGTCACCTGCGCAGTGGCGGCGTCGATTTTCACGCTCGGATGGAAGTAAATTTTGATGACGGCGACGCCGTTCAGGGTCTGGCTTTCGATGTTCTTGATGTCGCTGACCACGGAGGAGATGGAGTACTCACTGAAGATCGTCATCTGGCTCTCCATGTCCTTGGTGGACAGGCCGCGGTAGTTCCAGATGACGCTGACGACCGGAATGTCAATGTTCGGAAAGATGTCCGTGGGCGTCTGCTGGATCATCGCGAGTCCGAGCATGACGATGAGCAGGGCCAGAACGATAAACGTGTACGGCCGATTGAGCGCGAGTCGGACGATCCACATAGGCAGTCCTCCCTACGAGTCTGGAATGATCAGGCGGCCGGTTCGATTTCCCGGGCTAGGGCCAGCAGCGAAACCCGGCGGTCCATGCGCAGCATGTCGGCGACCAATCGAATCGGCAGCGCCCCCTCGTGCCCGTTCCATCCGGCCCGGGCAAGCGCGGCGTAGACGATGCCTTTTCGTAGGGGGATGGCATCGCCGTTGACGTACAGGGTGCCCTCCTTCACTTCGTAGTGCGCATCTTCATTCATCATGGCTCTTCCCTCCTTCAGAGTTGACCGGTCGGTCAAATTCAAAATAGACAAAAAAATACCTCAGGTCTTGGTTGCACCCATTGGAGCCCCTTCCCATTCCAGGCCGAGCAGCTTGAACACATTGCGCCCCATCTTTTGGATCGGATTCATGCTGTTCTGGATCCGACCCGCCATCATGGCCCCCTCGATATAATCGAAGACGGTCTCGACCGTGCCGGGGATGTCCTTGATGGGAATGGAGCCGTCCGCGGCGCCGTCCCGGAGCGCGGTTTCGAAGTACTTCCTCCAGGTCGCCAGGATGTCCTGGACTGCGTCGCGGACCAGCATATCCGAGCCCGAGCACGCGGAGGCGACGCTGGCATAGGGACACCCCACC
>DATGFI010000014.1:0-5673 GCA_035309205.1 Planctomycetota bacterium
CGAGCAAGAGTGAAGCCACGATCCCGTCCACGATCGAGCGCTCCCTGTCCTGTTCCTCCTCCCGGCAGGCATAGGTGAGGAACACCACGATATCGTGGTTGGTGACCATCCACGAGCGCCAGAGGACCCGACCGTCCTCCGGCGAATCGGCGCCGTATTCGTAGGAAGCCCGGTCCAGCCCGCCTTCGGAAGATCGACGGACGAGGGTCTCGTCGAAGTCCACCCCCGTCTGCTTCAGAAAGGCCCGGAGCATCAGGAAGACGTCGATCCTCCCCCCGGCAGGCAGGGGCCGCGGCGCCTCCGCCGTCACCTGCAGGGCACCGGCGCCTTCCGGATGATAGATCGCCACGGGGCTCTCATCCCCGTCGACCTCCCACCCTTCCGGCACGATCAGGCGATACCAGCCCTTCTTCTCGAAGAGGCTCACTGCAGCAGCCCGTCCTTCATGTGCAGGGTGCGTTCGGCGCCCCGGGAGATCTCGGGATTGTGCGTCACGACGACGAGGGTCGCCCCACACTGCTTCCGCGCGGCTTGGATGCACTCCATGATCTGCTCGCCGGTCCTCGAATCCACGTCGCCGGTCGGCTCGTCCGCAAGGATCACCGAGGGCCTGTTGGCCAGGGCGCGGGCGATCGAGACCCGCTGACGTTCGCCGCCGGAAAGCCGAGTGGCGACGGAGTCCAGCCGGTGAGAGAGTCCGACTTCCGTCAGGAGTTCGACCGCGCGCTGCTTCCGCGCCCGCCGCGGGACGCCGATGGCCATCATGGGAATCTCCACGTTCTCCACGGCCGTCAGGGTGGGGATCAGGTTATGGAGCTGGAAGATGAACCCGATCTCGCGGGCCCGGACCACGTCCAGGTTGGATTCCGTCGCCAGGGAGCGGCCGTTCAACACCACGTCCCCGCTGGTGGGGACATCGAGAGCGCCGACGAGATTGAGCAGGGTGGACTTCCCCGAGCCGCTTGGGCCCATGATACACAGATAGTGTCCGCGTTCGACGTCGATCGATACGCCCGCCAGGGCGGTGATCCCGGCGCCATCGTAGCGCTTGACCAGGTCCCGGGTCCGGATCGCCAGCTCACTCATACTTCAGGGCCTCGATCGGGGAGAGCCGGCTGGCCTGCCAGGCGGGGTAGAGGGCGCCGAAAAAACCGAGCGCGACGGCGATCAGGAATCCCTGGGTCAGCAGGAGTGCGGAGTAGCGCGTGTCGAGCCCGCGCGGGGCCCAGTGGATCAGAGTTTCGGCACCGAAGGTGCCGATCAGGACGCCGAGGCAGCCGCCGACCATGCTGATCAGCATGCCTTCGGTGAGGATCAGCCGGAGGACCTGGCCGCGGCTCCATCCGACGGCCCTCAGGGTGCCGATTTCGCGCGTCCGCTCGGAGACGCTCATGAGCATGGTGTTGAGAACGCCCAGGCCGCCCACGACCACGCTGATGAGCGAGACGATCCAGACGAACCAGTCGATATAGTCGAGCTGGTTGTAGTAGGCCGTGAATTCGCTGGTCTGGATCGCGGCCAGGTTCGGGCACTTCTCCTCGATCGCGGCCCGTATCGCCTTCCAGTCCGAGCCCGGCTTGAGATAGAGCCAGAAGAGGCCCACCGAGTCGCCCATCTTCATTTCCTGTTGGATCATGCTCGACGGAACCACGCAGCCGGCCGACTCGAACTTGACGTCGGACGTGTAGATCCCCACGACCTTGAGCGGATGGTGCAGGAGTTCGAGCGTATCGCCCGTCTTCAGCTCGAGATCCCGCGCCGCGTCGGATCCGAGGATCATCTCGTCGTCGGCCTGAAGGAGACGGCCGTCGATGCCGGGCTTGTACTTCTCGATCAGCCGGTCGCCGGGAACGCGACCGAAGACCGTCAGGAACTTGATCTTCGGCTTCTTGAGGACACGGCCGGAGATGATCGTGAAGGTGCCCGCAGACAGGTGCTCCACTCCCGGCAGGGCGCGGACCTGGTCGACCTCCTCCTTCGAGATGCGGCTGTACTCCGGGGCCATGGCCGATCGATTGACGACCAGCACTTCGGCTCCCGTCGACCGCATGTAGCGGTCGAGGCTTTCCTTGAAGCCGCGGCCGACGGCGTTAAAGGCGATGATCGCCGCGATCCCCAGGGCGATCCCCAGGGTGGACAGGAGGGTTCGCGTCCGACGGCGCAGCAGGTTCTTCAGGATCAGCACGACTTCAGCGCTTCCCGGAGGTCGCGGATGATGTCGCCCGCATCTTCGATCCCCACGGAAAGCCGGACCCCGCCGGGGGAGAGGTGGCCTTCGCGCTGCACCGCCGGGGGCAGCGCGGAGTGGGTCATGCCGGTGGGCTTCTCGATCAGCGTCCGGATCTGGCCCAGCGACACGGCCAGGGTGATCGTGTACGCGTGCTTGGAGCAGTGATTGACGAGGCGGGACGCGGCCTTGCCGCCGCCACGGACGACGAAGTACACCATGTTCGAGGGCGCGAATGAGCCGTCGAAGTCCGTCATCTGTTTCCGGGCCAGATCGCGCTGCGGAAAGCTTTCCAGGCCCGGATAGGAGACGCGGTCAACCTTGGGATGCCCCTCGAGGAAACGGGCGACTTCCAGCGCGTTCTGCTCCTCCTTTCGAAGGCGAAGCTCCAGCGACGGCAGGCCGTAGACGAGGATGGGCCAGGCGTTCTTCGGGGACAGCACGCCGCCGAAGTCTTTTCGGTAGAGGAGCAGATCGCTTTCTCGGCCCCGATCGGCGATGACGGCCCCGCCCATGTCCGTCCCGAAGCCGCAGATGTTCTTCGTCAGGCTGTGGCAGACGATGTCGGCCCCGAGCGCCAGGGGTCTCTGGCAGAACGGCGTCGCGAAGGTATTGTCGACGATCGAGACGATCTTCCGCTTCCGGAAGATCTCGCTGACCGCCGCGATATCGATCAGCTCCAGGGTGGGATTGACCGGAGTCTCGTAGAGGACCGCCCGGGTCTTCCTTCCCAGAAGGGACCGGAGCCCCGCGGGCTTGGTGAAGTCGGCGTACTTGACCGAGACGCCCATCCGGGGCATCCAGTTCGTCAGCAGGCTGTAGGTGCATCCGTAGAGGGCATGGTGGGCGACCACCTCGTCGCCCGCCTTCACCGTCACGCCCAGGGCGGCCGCGATGGCCGCCATGCCGGTCGAAAAGGCGACGGCGATCTCCCCGCCTTCCACGAACGCCAGCCGCTCCTCGAGCATCGCCCGGGTCGGTTCGTCCAGCCGATCGTAGATGAAGATGTTGCTCCGCTGGTGGCTTCGATCCTTCGGATCACAGAAGCCGCAGAAGCCCGCCGCGCCGCGTTCAGCCGTCTCCAGGCGGTACGTGCTCGAGGACGAGATGGGCGGGACGACGTGGTGGGCGAAGTCCCACTTGGAGGTCATGAACTTGCCATGGACCAGGAAGCTGTGCTTCGAGATCGGCGGGGGGCCCTCGGCCTTGCTTTTGCGCATGTCGGAAGACCCGATTATCCGGGCCTTTCCGGGGGGTGTCAATCCTGCTATACTCGCCTACTCCATGAACCGCGACAAGGGACGAGAGATCCTCAAGCTCGAGGCCGCCGCGATCCAGTCCCTGGCGGAACGCCTGGGCCCGGAATTCGACACCGCCGTTAACGCCATTCTCGACGGCAAGGGCCATGTCGTGGTCACCGGCATGGGGAAAGCCGGCCTCGTCGCCCAGAAAATTTCCGCCACCTTCGCCTCGACCGGGACCCCGTCCATCTTCCTGCATCCCGCGGAGGCCTACCACGGCGACCTGGGCCGGGTCTTGGCCGCCGATGTGGTGCTGGCGATTTCCAACAGCGGGGAGACCGAGGAGGTCGTCCGGCTCCTGCCGTCGATCAAGCAGATCGGCGCCCGGGTGATCGCGATCACGGCCTCCAGGAGCTCCACGCTCGGCCGAACCGCGGATATCGCGATCGAGCTCGGCCGGATCGAGGAAGCCTGCCCGCTCAAGCTGGCCCCCTCCGCCACGACGACCGCGATCCTGGCCCTCGGCGACGCCCTGGCCCTGTGCGTCCTGGAGGCCCGGGGCTTCGACCAGGAGCGGTTCGCTCAGTTCCATCCCGGCGGGGACCTGGGCCGGAAGCTGCTGAAGGTGTCGGACCTGATGCGGACCGGGGAACGAAACCCCGTCGTCCGCGAGGAAACGGCGCTGACCCAGGCGATCGCGACCATCACCAAGGCGCGCGCGGGGGCCGTCATCATCGTCGACGCTTCAGGGCGGCTGACGGGAATCTTCACCGACGGGGACCTGCGGAGAACGATGAGCAGGGATCCCCGCCTCATCACCTCCAAGATCAGCGAGGTCATGACCCGAAAGCCCAAGACGATCACGCCCGAGCGTCTGGCCAGCGAGGCCCTGAAGATCCTTCACGAAAGGAAGATCGACGAACTCCCGGTCGTGAACGAAGCAGGGGAGCCCGTCGGCATGGTCGACGTCCAGGATCTGCTCGACGTGGGGGTCGTGTAGATGGAGGCCCTGACCCTCGTCCTCCTGCTGGCGGCCTGCCCGCAGGACCCGTCCCGCCTGCCGAAGGAGCCGATCAAGGACTGGACCTACCGGCTCAAGGATTTCCGGCGGGATCCCAAGACCAAGCTCGACATCGAAGAAGTGACGCTGATTCTGGACGGCAAAGAAGCGATCCCCCGAAGCCTGGCGAAGGAAAAGGAAGTCTTCGACCTGAAGGGCATCGACGCGCGCTACTTCACGACTCCGGGAAAGGGGGATCCGAAGTCCCGCGAGATCCTCGTGAAGGCGGACCGAGGGACGATCGACAAGGGAGCGCGCACCCTCAAGCTCGATGACAATGTTCGAGTCATCCGTAAAGGGGACAAGGAGGAGGTCGATACGATCCTCCTGACCCCCAGCGCCCTGCTCCACTTCAACCGGATGTACGAATGTCCCATCTGCCGCAAAGCGTTCGGGGCACCGGGCGCCTGTCCCGAGCACGGGGAGTCCCTCCAGGAGGCCACCATCACGAGCCTGGAGACCGACCGCGAGTTCATCCTGACGGGGCCCGAGGGCGTCCTCTCGGGGGTCGGCCTGGTGACGGACGACGCGATCCGAAAGGAGTACCACATCGCCCACGCCGGATTCGTGGAGTTCTCCGGCGACATCGAGAGCACCGATGCCATGAAAAGCTCGGCACAATCCCAGACGCGCTTCATCCAGGTCTACTCCCGGGGCCCTCTCCAGATCACCGGTCCGACGGATGCGCGCTCCATCCATGGCCAGGGCGGCGTGCGGGTCGACCATATTGACCTCACGGAAACGCTCACCCTGCAGTCCGAAACTCTCGATATCGACACCGTAAGGCGCTGGGACTGGTCCCCAACCGGACCGGTGGACGTCCTGAAAGTCGACGCCAAGGGCGACGTCGTCCTGGACGGAATCTCCTTCACCGACGGCGAATCCTTCCACGCCACCTCCGACACGCTTCTTCGGACGAAATCGGAGGAAGGTTCGACGGACGTGACGCTGATGACTGCCACGTCGCCGCACCTCGTGAGCCTGACCCGGGGATTCAGCCGGATCGACTCGCGGAAGGTGACGATCAACAAGGCGCCGGAAGGAGGAACCGGGACTTCCGATTTCGAGGACGTGGTACGCTCTGACCTGGTCTCCGGCACTCAACACTTCAATCTGGCCTGCGGCAAACTCCGAACCATCGCGGG
>DATGFI010000015.1:0-2248 GCA_035309205.1 Planctomycetota bacterium
CGAAGCCCCTGAATACAGCCTGCTGGCCCGATTCGCGGAATCGCTGAAAATCTCGCTTCCCGATCTGAGGGTGCGCGTGAACCGGCGGATGCAGGGTCTCTCCGATCGAAACACCCGGGCCCAGCCGCGACGCGAGAGCATGCCGCCAGCTCCCCCGCCGGGCCCACGGAGGGTCGAAGCGCCGCCCCGTCCCTCCCCGCCGACGCATGAGAGCGCCCCCTTCATGCAGACTCCGACCCCGATGACGGCGCCGCCCCCGACGCCGCTCCCCAAAGAGTTCCCCAACGAGCCGAAGGTCGCCGACCTCCCGCCCGTCACCCTCCAATTGCTCAAGCAGTCCATCATGTTCGACAATGAAACCGATTCCGTGGCCGGCATCAGCCGCACTTTGGGCATCCCCGCGGACCGCGCAGCCCAGATCCGCCTGGCGATCCTGGATGCCTTCCCCGACCTCAAACCCGGATCTCAGGCGATCCGCCAAGTTCCCCGCCGCTAGAGCGGCCCGGCGATCATTTCCCTCCCCCCCGAATCGCCCGGAACGTATTATGTCTATCCTCAATCAGGAGCTCATCGTGCTTCACCTGCTGATCGCTCTCACCCTCCTCCAGGCCCCGCCGACCGACGCCGCCAAGAAAGCGCGCGCGGATCTCGATACCGTTCGCAAGAGCATCGAACAGATGATGGTGCTGCGGGAGAAGGATCAGAAGCTCCGCGAGCAGCTCCAGGCGGGATCCGACGACGAGGAGCGGCTCAAGAAGCTGTCGAGGATCCGCGAGGACCTCGGGAAGGAGTTCCAGGAGCTTCGCGCTTCAACGGTCAAGGCGATGGAAGAGGTCATCGCGTCGACCAGCGAGGCGCTCAAGGCCTCCCCGGATGACCCCGGCCTCCTCGAGGTCCGCAGCGAAGCCTATCTCATCTACCAGAAGAACGACCTTGCCCTGCCCGACCTGGAGAAGCTCCTGAAGTTGAAGCCCGACGATGGAGGAGAACTGACTCTCAAGGTCGCCCGGCTCGAACACGCCGTCAACCGATACGAATCAGCAGCGGAAAACTTCGATAAGGTTCTCAAGAAGGACGGCAAAAACCTCGAAGCCCGGCTGATGCTGGCAATCTGCGACTTCTCCATCCACAAGTTCGAGGAAGCCGCCAAGATCCTCGAGGACATGCTGAAGGGCGAAATCACCGCCGACATGCGCTCGAAGGCCGCCCAGTTCCTCGAAATGGCGCAGAAGTACCTTCCCCTATGGAAGGCCGAGCAGGAAATCCGTGCCAGACAGGCGAAGGCGGACGATCTTCCCCGGGTGCGCTTCACCACGACCAAAGGCGACATCGTGATCGAGCTCTTCGAAAACGAGGCCCCGAATACCGTCTCCAATTTCATCGAGCTCGTCAGCAAGAAGTACTATGACGGCCTGAAATTTCACCGAGTGATCCCGGGCTTCATGGCGCAAGGGGGAGATCCGACGGGCAGCGGCGCCGGAGGCCCCGGCTACCGCTTCAAGGATGAAATCACGGCCGAGTCTCGGCTTCATTTCCGGGGAACCCTGTCGATGGCCAACGCGGGTCCCGACACGAACGGGTCGCAGTTCTTCCTGACGCACCTGCCGACCGACTGGCTCAACGGCAAGCACACCGTCTTCGGCCGGGTCCTCGCCGGTCAGGACGTCGTCGATGCGCTCATCATCGGCGACTCGATCACCAAGGCCGAGGTCGTCCGCAAGCGCGATCACGAGTACAAAGTGGTCAGGATCGAAGATTCCAAGCCCACGGACAGATAGCCTTTCAAGCCGGAATCATCCGCGGCCGAAGGGCGAGGGGCGCGCCTTCCCGGGTCCGCGTTCTCCTAGTTCAATTCCTTGATCTCGATATTCCGGTATTGAACGAGGGCGGGCGGGCTCGTCCACTTCCCGTCCTTCATGCTGCCATGGTGCTGGAGCCCGATCGGGCCGCGCGCCTGCAGGCCCGGGAGATCCGCGTTCTCGATGACGGTCTCCCCGTTGAGCACGACCGTCAGACGGGTACCCTTCAGGGTGATCACGAAGGAGTTCCATTCCCCGACGGGCTTGTCGGCTTTCTTCTTCGGCGTCACCGCCGCCCGGACGGCGGCAGGCTGGTTCTTGTCCATCCGGTAGCCGTACACCTCTCCGGATCCGATCGGCCAGGTCCAGATGTTGACCTGGGCCTTCCCCTTCCTGTCGCGAATATAGACTCCAGAGTCCGCGTCGAACTGCGGCGCCCTCAGTTCCTT
>DATGFI010000016.1:0-2497 GCA_035309205.1 Planctomycetota bacterium
AAGGGGGAACGAGAGCGCCTTGAGCGCGGGACGGATGTCCCCGGCGACGCCCGCTTCTGCCCTGCGGAGCTTTCCCACTTCGGAGGCGTCCACATCCATGTGGATCACCTTCGCGTTGGGGGCGAACTTCGAGAGCACGCCGGTCGCCCGGTCGTCGAAGCGCGCGCCGATGCAGATCAGGAGGTCGCACTCCTGCACGGCGAGGTTGGACTGCTTGAACCCGTGCATGCCCAGCATGCCCAGGAAGAGAGGATCATTGTAAGGCAGCGTCCCCAGGCCCTTGAGCGTGTGGACGGTCGGGATCTGCGTCGCCTTGATGAAGCCCCGGAATTCCTCGATTGCGGAGGCCATACCCACGCCGCCGCCGGCGTAGACGATCGGCTTGCGCGATTCACGGAGGAGCTGGGCGGCCTTTTCGATCGATTCCTTCGACGGCGCGGGCGGCCGCTCCTCGTCGTAGATCCGGGGCAGGAGCTTGAGGTCGGCCTTGGCCTCCTGGATGTCGCGGGGGATGTCCACCAGCACCGGACCGGGCCGGCCGCTGCGGGCGATCCGGAAGGCCTCGCGCATCACGTAAGGCAAGTCGTTCACGTTGCGGACCAGGAAGCTGTGCTTCACGATCGGCAGCGTGATGCCGAAGATGTCCACTTCCTGGAACGCGTCGGTGCCGATCAGGTGGGAGCGCACCTGACCGGTGATCGCGACCATGGGAACGGAATCCATGAAGGCGTCAGCGATGCCCGTCACCAGGTTCGTCGTGCCGGGACCCGAGGTGGCGACGCAGACGCCGACGCGGCCGGAGGCGCGGGCATAGCCGTTGGCGGCGAACGCCGCGCCCTGCTCATGCCGGGCGAGGATGTGCTTGAACGTCGCCCCGACGATGGCGTCGTAGAAGGGCATGATGGCTCCGCCGGGATATCCGAAGATGTAGTCCACGCCCTCGGATTCCAGCGCCCGGCAGACAAAACTGGCGCCGCTCATTTCCGGCATCGAACTTCTCCTCCCTTACGCCTTCACTTTTTTGGGCTTGGCGGCTTTCTCGGCGCCGTTGCCGTTCTTCTCGGCCTTCGCCTTCTTGGGGGCAACCGCCGCCTGCGGCTGCAGCCAGGACATCCGCGCGCGGAGCTCCTTGCCGACCGCCTCGATCGGGTGGTTCAGGTCGCGCTCCAGGAGCTTCGAATAGACGGGACGATTCGCCTGGTTCTCGAGCACCCACTCGCGGGCGAAGCTCCCCGAGCGGATCTCCTCGAGGATCTTCTTCATCTCGGCCTTGACGTGGTCGTCCACGATACGCGGTCCGCGGGTCAGATCGCCGTACTTGGCCGTCTCGCTGACGAACTGGTGCATCCGGGCGAAGCCGCCTTCGTAGATCAGGTCCACGATCAGCTTCACCTCGTGCAGGCACTCGAAGTACGCGACCTCGGGCTTGTAGCCGGCCTCGACCAGCGTTTCCCAGCCCTTGGCGATCAGCTCCGTCACCCCGCCGCAAAGGACGACCTGCTCGCCGAAAAGATCCGTCTCCGTCTCCTCCGCGAAGGTCGTCTGGATGCATCCCGCGCGCGTGCCGCCGATGAAGTGCGCGTAGGCGAGGGCCTTGTCGAAGGCCTTGCCCGAGGGGTTCTGGTAGACCGCGACCAGGCAGGGTACGCCCTTCCCCTCGGCATACTGACGGCGTACGAGGCCCCCGGGACCCTTGGGCGCCACCATGATGATGTCCGTGTCGGGGCTCGGCTTGATCTGGCCATAGTGGATGTTCAGGCCGTGGGCGAACAGGACGGTGCCGCCCTTCTTCAGGTTGGGGGCGATCACCTCCTTGTAGAGCGCCGCCTGCTGCATGTCGGGGACGAGCACGCAGACGATGTCGGCGGCCTTCACCGCCGCGCCGGGCTCCTCGGGCGCCCAGCCGTCCTCGGTCGCCTGCGCCCAGGTTTTGCCGTCCGGACGGAGGCCCAGACCCACGTTGCAGCCGCTGTCGCGCAGGTTCATCGCATGCGCGCGCCCCTGGCTGCCGTAGCCCAGAACGACGATGCGCTTACCTTCGAGCGCTTTGGGCTTTGCGTCCTTTTCCCAGAACATCTTGGTGGCCATTCGTTCCTCCGTTCAGCAGTCCGATGGGGATCGTCACTGCCCCCTCCGATGCGGAGGAGACCGTCGCCGCGTACTTCGCCAGGACGCCCCACGTATAGTTCGGCTTGGGCGGCTTCCAGCCCTTCATTCTCTTCTTGAGGTCGGCCTTGACGTCGATGCGGCGCTTCACCGCGTCGATGGTCACGAGGTCGCCGTTCTTCACAAAGGCGATGGGACCGCCGTTGGCGGCCTCGGGGGCCACGTGGCCCACCATGAAGCCGTAGGTCGCGCCGCTGAACCGGCCGTCGGTGATCAGCGCCACGTCGGCGCCCAGGCCCTGGCCGACGATCGCCCCCGTCACCTGCAGCATTTCCCGCATGCCCGGCCCACCCTTCGGACCCTCGTAGCGGATGATGACGACGTCGCCGGC
>DATGFI010000017.1:0-7223 GCA_035309205.1 Planctomycetota bacterium
GTGTCGCTGGGCTGCGCCAAGAATCTCGTCGACAGCGAGGTCCTGCTCGGCCATCTGAGGATTGTCCTTCGGTTGCGGCATCCCCTGTCCGGCGAAGTCGCCCGGTTCGAGCACCCGGTCGACGCCCTCCAGGCCGGCCAGGAGCGACTTGATCTTCGCCGCCGCGGCGAGCGCTTCGGGCGTCCGGAGATAGACCATCGCGGTGCCGCCCTCCGGGACGACCGAGGCCGCCGCCGAGGTGATCTTGCCGCCCTCGACGTGGATGAAGCCTTCCCTGGCCAGCGCGGCATTGGGGCGGATGCTCCTCTTGGTCCCCTTGAAGCCGTGGTCCGACACCACGATCACGGTGGCCCGATCCTTCAGGCCCGCCTGCTCCAGAGCCCCCAGGAGTTCGGCCACCCGGGCGTCCGCCAGCGCGATCGCCGACATGCCCGCGGGCGTCTTGGGCCCGTACCGATGATGCGCCGCGTCGATCGTCAGCAGGTGGAAGTACATCAGGTTCGGCCGGTGCCTCTTGAGGATATGGACCGCCGCCCGCGTCCACATCAGGTCCCGCCACTGGATGTTCGCCTTCTTGAACTCCTCTAATTCCTTCTCGGTCGCCAGCCCAGCCGCGACCATCTCCTGCTCGACGACGCCTTTGGGATTGGGCACTTCCTCGAATGCCCAGTCGATCGTGCCGCCCGTCTGCCAGGGGATCCAGTCGACCTGGGCGGTATGGAGACCGGCCTGGTGCGCGACATCGTAAACGGTCGGGACCCGGACCAGGTCGGCCCGGCTGCGAGGTTCGACGTGGGCCGCCTTGCCGCGCTCGGCGACCAGGAGCCCGTTGAAGAGCACGCCGTGCTTGATCGGCGGGACGCCGGTCGCGAGCGTCGTGTGATTCGGCCAGGTGACGGTCGGGTTGATGATCGTCATTCCCTGGGCCGAGGCGCCTTCGCGCATCATGCGCAGGAGCGTGGGGGCGGGCAGCCTCGGGTCCTCGAACAGGTAGGCGGGGAAACCGTCCAGGCTGATGACGATCACGCAGCGGTCGGATGCCGGCGGAAGCTTTCCCGAGGGGCCCGGTCCCGCGCAGCCGGCCAAACCCAAGAGGACCAGGACCGTCCAACGCTTCATGGGGTTCCCCCGTAAGGTATTTGAAAAAATACTTTGTGTTCGGCCTCGATTTCAGGACACAATACACCCGTGGCAGGCAAAGGAAGTAAAAAAAGCCGCATGGACGCGGTCAAGCTGCTCCCGGAAGTGATCCGGCGGCTGCTGGCCGTCTCCGACACGGACCTGCTGCTCCATGAAATCTGCTCCCTTGCCAGTGACGCGCTGGGCGCGGATGAGGTCTCCCTCCTGCTCATCGATCCCGACGGCAGCGAGCTCGTCGAGCACGAGGTTGTGGGAAAGAAGCTGCGCCCGACCCGCTACCGCCTCCGGGTGAAGGACGAAGGCATCTGCGGCTCGGCCGCGTCAAAGCGCGAGCCCGTCGTCGTAGCCGACGTCCGCAAAGACAAGCGCTACGTCGAGGTGCACTCCGACATGCGCTCCGAGGCCGCGATGCCCATCCTCTCGGGTGATGAAGTCCTCGGCGTTCTCAACTTCGAGTCCAGAAAGACCGCCTACTTCCAGAAGTCCGACGTGCCGGTCCTGAGCTTCCTGGCGTCGCAGGTCGCGATTGCTCTTAAGATGGTCGAGCTCGAACAGCGGGGACGGACCTGGCAGGACCGGGTGGCGGCCCTTCACAACCTGGCGCGGCTGGGCGGCGGAGCTGCGCCGCGCGAAGCCGTCCTCCAGCGCGTGGTCGACGCGGTCCGGATGACCTGCGGCGGGCACTACGCCGCGGTGTTCCAGGGAGACTACGATCGCGAGGAGCTGGTGCTGCTCGCGCAGTCGAGCGCGCACCCGATCAATATCGCCACCGGAGCGCGGCTCAAGTTCGGAACGGGGCTTCTCGGCAAGGCCTTCGAACTGGGCGAAACGATGAACGTCAAGGATGTCCGCAAGGATCCGATGTACCTCTTCAAGATCCCGGGCGTGCTGTCGGAGATCTGCGTGCCCATTCGGGTCGGGGACGCTTGCCTGGGCATCCTCGACGCGCAGGCGCAGAACGTCGGAGAGTTCACCGACGACGAGGCGATGTTCCTCGAGACGGTGACGCGGTCGCTGGTGCCGCTTCTGCAGACGGCGACTCCCGCGCACTAGCGGCTCGCCACGGATCCGGATTTTGGATTGCATCCCCCGGCGCCGTTCCTATAATCACCCTTCGCCACGGACTCTGCTTGTCATACGGTGGCCGTAGCTCAGTTGGCTAGAGCGCCTGGTTGTGGCCCAGGTTGTCGCGGGTTCAAGTCCCGTCGGTCACCCCAATTGCTACGCGCCCGCGAACCAACGACATCGCGGAGCCACAAGGCTCTCCCTCATGCGCACCGGCTCCCATTCATGCAATCTGCCCCAGTTCATGCCGGCGTAAGGTCCATCGTTCCCCCTCCGTCCTTGCCCCGTATATTGCTGGACCGGACTCAGAAGCGCAGCTGCTGACAGGTCATCGCAATGACGACTGAATACACCGTCAGCGAATACGAGAGGGCGACACTTTTCATGCCGGGCCGTGAATACGCGAAGGTCACGGGGTTGTTCATTGAATGGGGCTCCCCGTTGCCGTGATCTGGTGGGGGTTGCGCAGGGTCTGGACCCAGGACGCATAGGCCTCAAGGTACCTGCGCCTGGTCTCCGCCAGATCATGGCGCAGCTTCGCGATCAGTTCCTCGGAACGATCCGTCATTCGCGCACGCTCCTCGGCCCACTCGGCCTTAAGCGCGTTCCATGCGTCGAGCATCCGTTCCAGCGTCTCACCCGCGATTCGCAGTTTTTCTGCCGCGTGCGGGTGCTCCTTCAGCGTCACCTCTGCCCGCTTGGCCTGCATCCGCAGCTTCGCCTTCAGGATCACCGGCTCAGGCGTCCGGATCAGGTGCTTCGCCAGGCCTACGACCGTGAATCCGTTGAGGATCCACTTTGTCGGATCGTACTCCCAGGGATTTACGCCGTTGCGGTAGTCCGCCGAGAAGGTGTGGTGGAAGTTGTGGAAGCCTTCGCCCATCGTCAGGAACGCGGTGAACCAGCTGTCGCGCGAGGAGTCGTCGTCCGAGTAGGGCTGCGTGCCCAGGATGTGCGCCACCGAGTTGATGCTGAACGTCGCCTGGTAGAAGAAAACGATCCGGAGGAAGCCGCCGACGATGAACCCGCCCCAGGCATCGCAGCAGAGCGCACCGATCGCCGCCGGTAGGCCGAGGCCCACGGCAAACGCGATCGGGACATAATACTTGTGCTGGAACATGATCCACTTGTCGCGCTCCAGATCGCCGACCTTCGAGATGCCCTGCGAGGCGGGGTCCTTGGTCAGGATCCAGCCGAGGTGGGCCCACCAGAAGCCGCGCTTGATGTTGTAGGGATCCTGATCCTCGTCGATGTAGGCGTGGTGGCGGCGGTGGCCCGACGCCCATTTGAGCGCCGAGGACTCAAACGACGCCGCGCCGAAGAGCAGGTAGAAGACTTTCAGGATCGGGTGGGCCTCATAGGTCGCGTGCGCAAAGAGGCGATGGTAGCCGCCGCTGATGCTGAACGTGGTGAGAAAAAGGAAGACGACGCCGATGACGATCGCCGAGATCGTGAATCCGTGCATCGTGGTGTAGAAGTAGGTTCCGACCGCCGCGACGACGTGCGCCGGGATGATGAAACTCGCGATCGGCCAGCAGATGTTGCGGTACCAGCGACTTTTGCTCATTACAACTCCAGAGTAACAACCGGAAAACTTCTTGCGAGGATAGGATCCGTGCGAATGTTCTGTCCTCCCAACCGGATCAGGACTGCGCATGGTTGATGGACGTTCCGCGAAGTTCGCCTGCTCCCACTCGAATGGGGGGGCGCGGGCCCGCCGGCGCATCCGTCCATTCTCGCCAGGGCCCGGGACGCGAGGTCCTCTTCCATCGCAGGAGATAACGATGGCCGCCCAGCAGGGAGTGCTCATGGTTGCGCGAGCGCTTCCCGTCGAAAGGGTCCGATAGCGGCACTATGTTGTCGGGCATCGGGGCCATGTTTCTTTAACGCAGTGGCATTCACTCAGAATCCTGCGATTACGCCGGTGCCGCCCGCCCCGCGCGAGCGCGGGCAGCAGGCCCCTACGGCGTCCTGAGGGCCGGCACCGCGCACGAGCTTGCCCAGGCAACGCCCGTCAGCCAAAGGAGGGCACTTCCTTCTCCCCTCCGGTATGCCCTTCGAATCGGCTCCAATCCCCCCCTCCGCTGGCGCCGCGCGCCCGGCGCCGGCCGGGCCCCCAAGGCTGCCGACGGCCGGCGGGGTACGGCAGCACCACAGTCTCCACTCGCGGCGACTTGAAAACGAGGCCCCTTCTTGAGTTCTCGCTCCTCGAGGTCGACATCGGTCTTGCTATCCTCGGCGAATAGGATGTGCGGGTCCTTCGCGATCATGGTTCTACTCCCCTACGAGGGGCGGGGTACCTTGTTCACCAGAAGCCAGTAGAGTCCGAAGTGGTGCACCGCCTCGACGAATTTTCCGAAGTCGACGGGCTTCACGATGTAGCTGTTGACGCCCAGCCGGTAGCTGTCCACCATGTCGCGGTCCTGCTGCGAGGACGTAAGTACAACGACGGGGATCATCTGGGTTCTCGGATCGGACTTCATCTTCTTCAGGACCTCGAGACCGTCCACCTTGGGGAGCTTCAGGTCAAGGAGGACCACTTTGGGTCCGGTTTCGATCTTTCGGCCGGCGTAGGCGCCGGTTGCAAAAATGAAGTCGAGCGCCTCAGCGCCGTCGCTCACGTGGTGGACGTTATTGGCGAAATTGGCTTTCTTGAGAGCCCGGAGCGCGAGATCCGCGTCCTGTCGATTGTCTTCGACGAGCAGGATCTCGACGTCGTCAAATCCCACCATGCCCTTCTCCTTTCGGGAGCGTAAAGGTGAACATAGCGCCCCGACCCACCGCTCCCTCCGCCCAGACTCGGCCTCCGTGTCGATGGATGATTCGCTGGACGAGCGCCAGTCCCACCCCCGTGCCCTCAAACTCTTGGGCGGAGTGGAGGCGCTGGAAGACCCCAAACAGCTTGTGGACGTACTCTTGCGGGAAGCCCACGCCGTTATCCCGGACCCAATAGGTATTCTCCCGTTCCCCTGACTCTCCGCCCACCTCGATCCGAGCCGCATCGCGCGGCTTCGTGTACTTGAGGGCGTTCGAAAGGAGGTTCTGGAGGACTTGGCGCAGGAGCGCACGGTCCCCTCGCGCGAGGGGAAGGGGGCCCAGACTGAACTCGACCTTCCTTTGGGGGGTACCTGCGAGAAGCCGAGTCATGACCTCCTCTGCCAGGTCGCGGAGATTGAACTCCTCGGGGCGGATCGCGGCCCGTCCCATCCTGGAGAACTCGAGGAGGTCATCGATGAGGCGACCCATTCTCTCGGCGCCTCCGATGACCTCTCCCAGGAGCCTCTTTCCCTCCTCGTCCAGTCTTCCCGCCTGCTCCTCAAGCAGGATTCTCGCGTAGCCGTCCACCGCCCGGAGCGGCGCGCGAAGGTCGTGCGAAACGGAGTAACTGAAGGATTCGAGTTCCTTGTTGAGTTGACGGATCTCCTGCTCCACCCGGTGCCGATCGGTCACGTCGCGGATCGCGCTCAGGACGAGGGGGCCTCCCTCGGCCTCGAGGGGACTCAGGCTGATTTCGACGGGAAACTCCGAGCCATCCTTCCGCCGCCCGAAGAGGTCCAGCCCCGAGCCCATGGCGCGCGCTTTGGGCGAACGGGCGTAGAGCTCCCGGTGGGCCGGATGTTTGGCACGGAATCGCTCGGGCACGAGCGTTTCCACGGAACCCCCCAGGATCTCGGCGCGGCCGTAGCCGAAGATCCTTTCGGTCTGCGCGTTGACGAGAACGATGTTACCATTCCCGTCCACGATCACCATGGCATCCGGAGCGGACTCCAGCAGGGCACGGAACTTCTCCTCGGCCTTCTTCCGCTCGGTCACATCGCGGATCGCGCTCGAGACGAGCGTGCCGTCTTCCGTTTCGAGCGGGCTCAGGCTGATCTCGATGGGAAACTCTGAGCCGTCCTTCCTGAGGCCGTGCAGTTCCAGACCCGAACCCATCCCTCGGACCCGGGGATTGGCGAAATACCCCGCGCGGTGATCGGGGTGCTTGGCGCGGAACCGCTCCGGGATCAGCATCTCCACCGTTTGTCCTAGGAGCTCCGAACGCTCGTGGCCGAACAGCTTTACCGTCTGGGCGTTCACGAGGACAATCTTCCCTTCGCGGTCCACGATCACCATGGCGTCAGGCGCGGATTCCAGGAGCCCCCGGAACTTCTCCTCGGCCTTCTTCCGCACACCGACCTCGGCCTCGAGGCGACGGTTCACATCCTCCAGCTCCCGGGGGCTCCGGAGGGCGATCGCGACGGGCATGAGGGGTACGAGCGCCACGAACGTTCCGAGCGATACGATTGCCGTTGCGAGCTTCACCACTCCCGAAAGGCGGTACACGGGATGAGCAAACATCACGATGTCCATGAAGTGGGTCATTCCGCACAGAATGATGAAGGCACCAAACATCCAGAAGACTTTCGGGAAGGGGAGATCCCGCCGTCGGCGAACGAAGTAGATCAGGACGACCGGGATCGCCATATAGGCAAACCAGATCACGCCGTCGGACAGGTTGTGGAGACGGACCAGACCCGTCGTCCAGCGGCCGCACTGGCCGCGGGGCACGAATTCCGAGCCGTCAAAGAGCTTCCTCAGGAACTCAATCATTCATGGCCCCCCACGAAGCCCGGATACCGGGATTCCCTACCTGATTCCTCCGGGAAGTTTCTCCGGAAGCACCGCTTCACCGAACATAAACAATCGAGCTCGCCTGAGGTGCTCCTGACGAAATGGAGTGGAGCGATAGGCGCGGCCGGTTGGGTCCGAGCCGAAGATACTCCAGTCCCCATTCCCGGTCGTCCAAAGGTGGATCGCGACAGAGGGAAGTATATAACAAACTCCGAAGGTGATCGAAATCCATGTTTTATATTCTTTTTACAGGATGCGATCGACGGCCTGACAGGTCCGCATATTTCGCCCTTGGATCTGTGAGGTACACTTCAGGACGAGAGGGGGCACCCGCCGGACCGGGTCCGGCTTCTTCTTCTCTTTCTTCTTTCTCTTCTTCTTATCCGACGTGTAGGGTCCCGGCTTCC
>DATGFI010000018.1:0-7471 GCA_035309205.1 Planctomycetota bacterium
GGAAGCCGGGACCCTACACGTCGGATAAGAAGAAGAGAAAGAAGAAAGAGAAGAAGAAGCCGGACCCGGTCCGGCGGGTGCCCCCTCTCGTCCTGAAGTGTACCTCACAGATCCAAGGGCGAAATATGCGGACCTGTCAGCCACAGGACGCAGCCGAACGGAGTAGCGCTTGCCCCCCTCGGCCCGGACCGCTAAGCTTTCAAGATGTTCGGGGATCATCGGACTTCCATTCAAATAGAGACGATATGACGAATTCGACTTTGTCCCGCCGTCAATTCCTGGCCACCGGAGCAGCAGTCGTCTCGACGAATCTCGGGCTCGGATCCGTCTGGGCCGCGCAGGCGAAGGAGCCCCGGAGGCTGGTCCATTGCCTTTCGAACGAAACGTACAGCCTGCGGGACCTCTACGGAAAGGGCAAGCTGACCCACCATACGGTCGCGGAATTTCACAAGGAGCTCGGCATCCGAGGCGTCAGCTTGAACGACATTTACTTCAAGTCCTGGGAGAAAGAATACCTGGACACGATTCTGGAGACCTTCAAGGCCCATGACCGCTGGATCACCTGTCTCATCATGGAGGGGAACCTGGCGACCTCGAACGAAGCCAAGCGCAAGCAGCAGATCGACACCAATACCGCGAAACTCAAGGCGGCGGGCTATCTCGGCGTCCCGGTCGTGCGGATGAACCTGGGCGGGGTGGACAAGGGAGAAGACAATCTCAAGGAAGGCGTCGACCGCTGTGCGGCCGCCTTCAAACAGATGCTCCCCCTGGCATCGGATCTCGGCATCCGAATCACGATCGAGAATCATGGCGGGGTATCCGGGACGGTGGAGGGCATCCTTGCGGTGATTCAGGCGAGCGACCCGAAGTGGGTGGGGAGCAACCTGGATTTCGGAAATGCTCCGGTGAGCCACAAGCCTGAAGTCTTCGAAAAACTCGTTCCCTATGCCTACCACACCCACGCCAAGCTGGCGGACTTCAAGGAGGACGGTGAGGCGACCAATTCCGACTACGGGAAACTGCTGGGCATCCTTGCCGCCGCCAAGTACGCCGGGGCGGTGTCGGTAGAGTGGGAAGGGAAGGGCGACGCCGTCGAGGGGGTCAAGAAGACGCGCGATCTCATCCACAAGCACTGGCCGGAGCTGCCGAATTAGCCGACCGCGGACCTGAGGATCTATTTCTTCGGGGTGTACACCACCGTGAGGCGGGGCCGGGTCTCCGGCACCTGGGCTTCGCGGGAGTAGAAATGGAATCCGGTGCCCGGGGTGGAACCGGCGATCTGGAGCCCAAGATTGGTCGCCGGCGCGTTGATCCAGGACTGAACGAGCAGCGTCCCGGCTTCGCCCAGCTCGGTCGTGTATTCGCCTTTCTGGAACGGCGAGAGGGTTCCCAAAGGTGTGCCCCAGCGCTCGACGGCTCCCAGCGACCCCGGATATCTCCAAAGATTCCCGGCGGAGGCGAATTTCCAGCTTGCTTCCGACTCCGACCACGCTCGCGCGGGCTCGAAGAAGTAGAACACCTGGCCGCGCGAAGGCTCGGTCACATGCAAGGTGACCGAGACGGAATGGATCCGGCTGCCGGCCGGAATGGACGTGAGATCCCACCTGAGGAGCGGCCAGCTCGCCTTCTTCTTTTCCTTTGGATCCGGCGCTTCGGCGAGGAGCAGCTTCGCTCCTCCATAGGCCGACACGGGATTCTTCTCCGCCAGCTGGGTATCGCGGGTTCCGGCGTAGTCCGCAGTGGGGAAGCGTCCGTCCTGGAAGGACTGAACGGCCTCCTGGGACCGGACGACGACCAGGTCGGCGCCCTGTCCGGAGGTCACTGAGTTTCCGGCCCCGACATCGACCCCACGGCCATCCGCCGACCGGGTGAAGTGCACTTTGCCTTCCTGGACGTCCAGGCGGAGGGCGCCCTTCGGGTCGGGGTCCATCCGAAGCGTGAAGACCGTTCCCACGACCCGGGCTTCCCCTCGAGGCGCCAGAACGACAAAGGGGTGATCCGCCGACTGGGGGCGGACTTCGGCCCAGAGGGAGCCACGCTGGAGATAGACCGATTTGCCGGATCTTGCGGCCGGCCCGCCCTTTTGGCGGATGTCCAGCAGGACTGTCTCGGGGCGGGCTTCGATCCGGGTGCCGTCCGGGAAGGACAGGACGGCGAGGGATTTTCCGGAGCCTGTCTCCAGCCCCTGGCCGGCGCGGACCGGGTCCCCCGCCTTCCCGGGAGACCGGGCGCCGGACCCGACGAGAGTGACCTCGCCCTCCACGCGCTCGAGAAACACGTCCGTCAGGACTGCGTCGCTGGGCCGAGGTCCTTCCTCCTCGGTTCGGGCGCCCGGGACGTTCGGGGTGGAGGCTTGGGGAAGGACAGGTTCCTGCTCGCTGGGGCGAGGAAGGGGCTGGTCCTTCGGAGGCCTTCCGGGAGCTTCGGGAGCCGGAGCGCTCTCACGAGCCGACGCGGTCGATTCAGGAGGTGGGGTTAGAGGATTGACGTTCGACGAACGGATTTCCGGGCGCTCGCCAGGGGAGCGCGCGACCGAGGGGGCCGGCGCGGACGCGGGTCCGCCTTCGGCGATGAACAGAAGCAGTCCCAGAAGGACGGCCGCGGCCGCCAGCCCCGAGATCCAAGCGCCGAAGGAGGGAGTTTTCCGGGGCGGGACGTTCCGGTAGGCGGCGGAGGTTCTTGCCGCTGCGGGGGTCGAAACGAGTCCCGCGCGGGCCTGTTCCAGGATGGCCCCTTCCAGGCGGAAGTAGGACAGGAGCAGGCGGCGCGATTCGGGCGATTCCCGGAGCGCGAGGCCGAGCTCGCGTTCCTCTTCGGGCGAAAGCGCCCCTTCCTCGAACAGGCGGCTGGCCAGATCGCTCAGTCGATCGGGATTCACGAGCGTCCGGCTCCTTCGGCGGCCTCGATCCTGGACCGCACGCAGTCATGGAGGCTTTGCCGGATGCGGCTGATGGTTCGTTGAATGGCCTGAGCCGAGGATTCCAGCACGGCGCCGATTTCCTCGAAGGAGTGATGTTTTTCGTAGCGAAGCGCCATGATCCGGCGCGACCGGGGGGGGAGGGTTTTCAGGCACTGGGCCAGCGCGTCGCGCTCCCGGGGCGGACCCTGGGCCCCCAGGGGCTCGGCGTCCAGGGTGAGCGAAATGCCCTCGAGCAATTCCGGCGCCATCGAGCGGTGCCGGGCCTGACTCGTCTCCCTCAGGTAGTGAAGCGCCTGGCGCCGGACGATTTCCTTGGCCCAGGCCTGAAAGTCCCGGATGGGCTCCCGGGGACCCTGTTCCAGCACGACGACGGCGACATTTTGAAAGATCTCTTCGGCTGCCGCCAGATCGCGGGTCATGGCGACCAGGTAGCCCATGAAAAGGGCCTGGTGCCGGAGAAGCTGCTTGATCAGAGGTTCGTCAGCCATCAGGGTTCCCGTTCATTCTATGTACGGAAAGGGCGCATTTCAGACAGGAAAATGTGAAAGCGGGGGATGTCGGAATTGCTCATTTTTCCGTGTCTGGAATCGATCCGGGCCGTACTTGGATATACTTGGATCGTGGATTCGCCGGGGAGGACCCGGCGAGCCAGGAACCCCCGGACCTTACGAACGAGGTGAGCGGTGAACCAGCTTCGGAACGTCATGACGCGCCGGATGGCGCTGGTCGCGGGAGTTGGCCTTCTGCTGGGCGCGGCCGGCACGGTTCAGGCCGGAATTCCCAAAACCTCCAATGGATCAAACGGCACCAACGGACCCTACGGTCTCCCGCCGCTCAAGAGGGTTGCGGAAGCCTGCTCCCTCACCCACGACGAGGAACAGGCGGTCCTCCGGGTCTACAACGACTATAAGCACAAGGAACACGAAGAGATGCAGGCGAAGGAGAAGTCCGGCTCCTCGG
This sequence comes from Planctomycetota bacterium, assembly GCA_035309205.1. GTDB lineage: Bacteria > Planctomycetota > MHYJ01 > MHYJ01 > JACPRB01 > JACQFK01. The sequence goes on from DATGFI010000018.1 coordinate 3,881, forward strand.
GCCGGAGCGATTGCATCAACGCCGTCAAGCAGGTGCTCACCCCGGATCAGCAGAAGAAGTTCGACGAGTTGGTCGGCGAGAAGAAGAAAAAGAAGGCCTAGTCCGGCGTCGGACCGGGAGCGCAGGGATCGGGAGCGGGCCCTGCGCTCCGAACTCTCCCTGGCCGGCGCATGTTTTCCACGGGTACGGGGACTTCCATCTCGGCGGCAGGCGGGATCTACTGCGGGCTCCGCCTTTGGATCGCCTGCCCGAACCGTCCCCACCGCCTACCTGAGCGACTTCCACCGCCGGACCCGGCTCGGAATCGTTCGACCTCAATCCTTGGACGGATCGTTCTCCTCTAGCTTCCGGTATAGGGATGAGAGGTCGATCCCGAGAAGATCGGCGGCCTTTCGTTTGTCGCCGGCGCACTTCTCGAGGATCCGGAGAATATGGGCGCGTTCGAACGACTGGCGCGCCGCCTTGAGATCGTCTTCAATCGGGGCCTTCGAGGACGCCAGGAAGCCCGGAAAGTCGCTCGCCTTGATCGATTGTCCGTCGTTCAAGATGAGCGCCCTTTCCAGAACGTTGGCCAGCTCGCGGACGTTGCCCGGCCAAGGGTATTGCTCCAGCGCCGCTCTCGCGTCCGGTTCCAGGGACGGGATGGGACGGTTCATCGCGCGCGATAGGCGCTGGAGGAGATGACGGGCAATGGCATCAATGTCTTCCACCCTGCTCCGGAGCGGGGCAATGGCGATCTCGAAGACGCAGAGGCGGTAGTAGAGATCCGCGCGGAAGAGCTCCTGCTCGACCATCTGTTTCAGATTCCGGTGGGTTGCGGCCACGATGCGGCCGGAGACTTTGAGGGGATGAGTGGATCCGACCCGCAGGATCTCCCGATTCTCCAACACGCGAAGCACCTTGGGCTGCAGGGAGAGGGGCATCTCCCCGATTTCGTCCAGGAAGATCGTGCCGGCGCCTGCCACCTCGAAGAGTCCCCTCTTGTCGCGGTCGGCGCTCGTGAAGGCGCCGCGGACGTGACCGAAAAGCTCGCTTTCCAGGAGGGAGGCGGGGATCGCGCCGCAATTCACCGCCACGAAGGGATGATCCTTTCTGGGGCTCGCGTTGTGGATTGCGCGGGCGACGAGCTCCTTGCCCGTTCCCGTTTCCCCGAAGATCAGCACCGTCGAATCCGTGGGCGCAACCCGGAGGATCAGGCGATGAAGCTCCTCCATGGCGGGACTCTTCCCGACGAGGCCCGTGGGGGAGGCGCCTGTTTCCAGCACATTGCGCAAGAACCTGTTTTCTGCGATGGCTTCCTGGTGGCGCAGGAGGAGCGAGATCTTCCGCTGGAGGCCCTCGATCCGCAGGGGCTTCAGAAGGTAGTCATGGGCGCCGATGCGCAGCGCGTCGATCGCGGTCTCCAGCGAGCCGAACGCGGTCATAACGATCAGGATGGCGTCGGGCATTCGGGCGGCGGCCTCCCGAAGGAGCTCGATCCCCGACTTTCCGGGCATTCTCAAGTCGGTCAGTAGGAGGTCGAAGCCGTCCTGCTGGATCTTAGCCATGGCCTCATCCGCGCTGGCGCTTTCCTCGACCTCGTGTCCGCTGGAGCGGAGGGCGTCGGCCACGGCCCTCCGGAAGTCCCTTTCGTCATCGACGAGCAGAATTCTGGGCATCTCAGACTCCCCCTCGGGCCCTGGGCAGGCACAGTGTGAAGGTGGCACCGGTTCCCGGCGGAGAGACGAACTCGATCCGGCCTCCGTGTCCGCGGGCAATCGACTCGCTGATGAAGAGCCCGAGTCCGACGCCCTTGTCCTGGTCCTTCGTCGTAAAGAACGGCGTGAAGAGCCGCCGCCGAGCGGCCTCGCTGACGCCCATCCCCGTGTCGGCGATGGAGATTCGGACTTCGTTGGCATTGGACTCGCAGCGAGCGCGGATCGTTCCGCTGCCGGCGCACGCGTCGGCGGCGTTGAGCAGCAGGTTGAGCAGGATCTGCACGATCTGGTCCTCGATCACCCGGACTTCGCCGTCTCCGGAGGGGGGCTGGCAGACCACCTGGAGCTGCTTGGCCTTGTCGTGGAACTTGAAGATCTGCAAGGCCTTTTCGAGGAGAGCCTGCGGGGAATGGACCGACTGCATCCCCGCGGAGGGGCGCGCATAGCCCGTGATGTTCTGAACGATCTGCTCGATCCGGTCCACGTGGGAACTGAGAGAAACGATCCGGGCGGCGAGCTCCGGCGGCGGGTGTTTCATGTCCATCACCTGCAGGATGGCCGACATCGACGAGAGGGGATTCCCGATCTCGTGGGCGATCCCGGCGGCGAGCAGTCCCAAGTCGATCATCTTGGACCGATGCATTACTTCTGCGGTCAGCCGGCGCTGATCGGTCGTGTCCCGGAACACCCAGGCTACGGGTCCCGAGGCCGATCGTCGAGCGAGCGCGTGCTCCAGGATCCGGCCGCGGTAGGTCGTTTCGAATTCGTCCCGTGATCCGGTGAAGCGGGTGAATCGATCCAGCAGGCCCAGATCCTGGTCCAGCGCCCCGACCGAACTGGCCCCCGACCCATTCATAAGGGCCCGCGCGGCGGGATTGGCATGGAGAATCGATCCCTCCTGGCCCAGAAGCACGACGCCCTCGGGAAGGATCGACAGAAGAAGGAGCAGCCGCTCGTTCTCGTTCTGGAGATCCCGCTCCTTCTCTCGCAGGCGCTCCGACAGCGTGCCGAATCCGTGGGCGGATCCGAACAGGACCGCCATCAAGACCAGGAGATGTGTCAGGATGTAGTTCCAGCCCTGCCGGTTCAAGTCCGGATCAATCCGGTCGTGAAGGTTCAAGTCTCCCACAAGCGCCAGATGGTAGTGGGCAAGGTGGACCGGAAAGGCATCGAGCACCGTCATGAGGATGAGCGTGATGAACAGGGTGGTGGCCAGGCCCGCCAGGACGAAGGCGGCGCGACGCGACACGAGCACCGCGCCAGCAACGACCGGAAGGGAGTAGGCCAGGACGAGAGGGTTCTCGATATCGCCGGAGAAATGGAGAAAGCTGGTGAGAGCGAACACGTCCAAGTTGAGGCTGATCAACGTGGCCGCCTTAGGCCACGTGTGGTGCCACGGGGTCAGAAAGAGAAGGGCATTGTAGAAGAGGATGGCGCAGCAGACGCCCACGAGGGTCCAGAGGGAAGCGAGGTAGCCGAAAAGGAACGCCAGCACCGCCAGGCAGGCCAGGAATGCCGCGACCATGCTTCGAGCGGCGACATGCCAGTGAAACTCCCTCAGAGGAGGGGAGATCCGAGGGGCTCGGCTCGAACCCAGCTCATCCACAGGAGTATGATGATCCGTCACGCTTCGTCATGTCAATCCCGGACTTATCGAGGACCGCCATTTCCGGCCGGTGCCGCAGTCCGCGAGCCGCCAGGGTTCCGGAGCGCAAGGCGCGTGCCAGGAAGAGTCGCCTCGGGGTGCTCCAATCTCCGTTCTCCGGCGTGGGGGTTCGCAGGCTTTCGCAGATCAGAAAAGCGGTCTTCGCATTATTGAGAATCACTGAAGTCCTTGCGGCAATCACTGGCTCCGAGCGCCCGGACTCATCCGAAGGCCGTCCGGCGCCTGACT
>DATGFI010000019.1:0-5948 GCA_035309205.1 Planctomycetota bacterium
TCAGCACATCTCGTTCCCCGACCCGCGGCTGTCGGTGAACGGGCTCTACTGGTTCGAGGAGGACAAGCCTGCTCTCCGCCGCTTGCCAGCGCGGCTGAAAGAGACGCTGCCGGCGGCCGTCTGGAACCTCGCCCAGCAGCCGTCGGGCGGCCGCGTCCGGTTCCGCAGCGATTCGTCCCGCGTCGCGGTCGTCGCCTCCAACCCGAACACCGGCACCATGCACCACATGACCACGATCGGCCAGAGCGGCCTCGACTTTTACGTCGACGGGGAATACCGAGGCAGCGCGTGGCCCGACAAGGCCGGCAAGGTCGTGAAGGAGTGGGCGGCGGGAAAGGCGGGGGAGGTGCGGGAAGTGACGATCTATCTGCCGCTCTACAAGGGCATCACGATCTCCGAAATCGTGCTCGACAAGGGCGCGAAGATCGAGGAGCCCAAGCCCTTCTCCGTGGCAAAGCCGGTCGTCTACTACGGCTCCAGCATCACCCAGGGGGGGTGCGCCGAGAACCCCGGGCTGAGCGCGCAGGCCATCGTCTCACGCCGCCTGAACCTGGACTTCGTCAACCTCGGCTTCAGCGGGAGCGGCCTGGGCGAGCCCGCCGTCGCCCGGGCAGTGGCGGAAATTGACGCTGCCGCCTTCGTCCTGGACTACTGGGGAAACCCGAGCCCGGAAGTCTTCCGCGATACGCTGCCGGGGTTCCTGGAGACGATCCGCGCGAAGCACCCGAAGGCGCCCATCCTCGTCACCAGCCCCTATTACTTTCCGTCCGAGTCGGCGTCGCCGGGCGCGAAGGACAAGCAGGACGAGAAGCGCAGGATCGCCCGCGAATTCGTGGACGAACGCCGAAAGGCGGGCGACGACGCCATCTCGTACGTAGACGGCCTGGAAATGCTGTCACGAGAGCATGCCGACGGGTTGGTGGACGGCGTCCACGCCAACTCGCTGGGCTTCTACTTCTGCGCCAACGGCCTCGAACCGCACCTGCGCCGGGCGCTGGGCCTTCCGGCCCGGTGAATCCGGAGCACTGGGGCGATCCAAGAGCCGAGCCCCGAATCCGTTTGCCGAGCCCTAGGGTTGCCAGAATTGTCCTGATGAGATAACATGTTTCCACCGCTGGAATATCCGCATGTGACCACCATCAATCGCAATCCCCACCTGGTCGGTCAGATCGCAATTTCGGAAGGTTTGCTGACGCCTGAAAAGCTTGCGGAATGCATCCAACTTCAGGCCTCGGAGCCGGCAGGCCGTGCACTTGGGGGGATTCTTGTCCAGAAAGGATATCTCACTCTGGACCAGCTCGATTGGGTCATCAGTATTCAGAAGTCAAGATTCCACAGAATCTCGGCTGATCCTGCGCGAGGCGGGTTATTCGGGCAGATCGCGCTACGGCTGGACTACATTACCTCAGACCAGCTGAATGAATGTCTCCGCGAACAACAGGAGGCACGAGATGATTCCATGCCGCTTATCGGACAGATCCTGCTTCGCAAGCGCTATCTCACGAACGAGCAGTCCCTGGAAGTCCTTCACCGTCAAAACAAGGAAGTCGCCAAGTGTCCGGGTTGCGGCGTCTTCTATGACGTGCATGGCCGCTACCCCGGAAACAAGTTTGTCTGTTCTAAGTGCAGCACGATCATCCCATAGGACCCCGTTTCAGGACCCGCCGACGACCATTCCGCATTGCCGTGAACTATCGCGGGAATCATGAATCACCGATGGTCCGACCTGGGGCCGATCATTGGTGGCGCCGCAGCGCTATTTGGCGGAGCGGTTCTCGGTCATTGGTCGATGCCGGAGTCCAACCTCGCTCCCATAGTCGGTCTCATCATTTGCCCCGTTGGTGCCGTGGTTGGATGGGTGCTGGGGATGATCGCCGACTACCTTATCAATCGTAAGAGCGGATGACTCAAGAATGCGTTTCGGATGTTGCGGGCTCGACGGCAGCCAGCACCGGGTCGGGGTGCCCGGGGCATCCCCACAGGCATGCTCTCCTTCATCCTGGCCGAATTTCTCGGGCTGCAGCTGGGATCGGGATCGAAGGGGGTCCCCATGAGGGGACTCCCCCCGTGGCCGGCAGCCCCCGAGCGGATGGAGGATCGCTATCCGATCCTCTGACTCTGTCCGTGAATCGGTTAGAATCCGTATCATGCTCCCCTTACTGCTCCTCCTTCCCTCCCGAGGCCAATCGTCATCGCCGCCCTGTCCCAAGAAGCTGGAGAAAAACGTCGGATTACCAGTGAGTAAGCATGGATCACGATAAAGAGCCAAGCCCTAGGTCCTCAAGGAGAACAAAATGATCAAGAGACTTCTTGCCCCGTTTTCCGATCGTTTCTATGCGCTCCTCCGCCTCGTCTCGGGATTGATGTTGGCATTCCACGGGATCCAGAAGTTATTCGGCGTGCTCACCACCCATCAGCCGCCCGTGGGATCTCAATTGTGGATCGGAGGCCTCATTGAACTTGTAGCTGGAGCGGCCATCGGAATCGGGTTGTTCACTTCGGAGGCCGCGTTCCTCGCCAGCGGTACGATGGCGGTCGCGTACATCCAATTTCATTGGAAGTTCACTGGAGGGGCACAGCTGTTTCCGGCGGTCAACCAAGGTGAGCTCGCGCTGCTTTATGCATGGGTCTTCCTCTTCATTGCCAGCCGAGGGAGCGGCCCCTGGAGCGTGGATAGTCGGAGGGCAGCCGCGGCACATCGAGCGTAAGTGCGATGTCCCCGGGCCTGAGTCAGCGCCTCGTCGGGCCGTCAGGCATTCCAAAACGAGTGGCTTCTTCCCGTCCTACTCCTTGAAATCACCGATTTCGATCAGCCCCGTCCTGGCCGGCTGGACATATTTGCGGAGTGCGGCGTTCACCTGGTCGAGCGTGAGGGCGGCGGCTTCCTCGTCCTGCTTCGCCCACAAGGTGAAATCGAGATCCCCCTTCTTGAGCTCGATGATCATGGCCGAGATCACCTGGTCGCTGGCGCGCATGGTCGTTTTTTGGTTCTTGTAGGCCTTCTTGTACCCTTCCAGTTCCTGCGCGGTAATCCCTTGCTGGAGGGCGGCATCGATCTCGCTCTTGATAAGTCCGACTGCTTTCTTGGCGTTTTCGGGTTTCGTCACCGTGAAGAGCAAGATGACTCCGAGATCGCCGCTGGTGTTCGTGACGAGCTGGCCGCCCGTCGCGTAGCTGAGCGCCGCCTCTTCGCGGATCTTCTTGGAGATCCTGGACCCGAGAGGGTCCTGGAAGAGCGCCCAGGCTGCGCTGTCGAGCGCGACCGCCTCCGGGGACTTTCCCTCCAGGCGGATCGGCTGAAGGAGGACACTGAAGGCGCTCGGCTTGCCCGGCGTGACGATCTTGATCACGGGAGTGGTCACGGACTCGACCGCCCTCGACGGCTCGATCCGGAAGGATTTCTCCGACTTCCAGCCTTCAACCAGGGGAGACAGCGCCCGCTGGACCTCTTCCTGGGTGACTTCTCCGATGGCCGAGGCGAGCATGCCGTCGGCGCCGAAGAAGCTCTTATGGAAGGCAAGGATCCCCTCGAGCTTCAGGTCCTTGAGCTCCTCGAGGTCCTGATCGACCGTCCGGCTGCGGCGGGGATCCCCTTCGGGGAACAACATCCGGGAGACTTCGCCCTGGAGCAGCATGGGCGGATTGTCCTTCATCGACTTGAGCCGCCCTTCGGTTTGGGTGACATACTCCCGAAGCTGCTGCTCTTCGATAAAGGGCGTCCGGAGCAGCTCCTTGGCGATCGCGGCCACTTCGTCCAGCCGGCCCTTCTTGCATCGGATCGAGATCGTCGCCCCCTCCAGGCCGACGCTTGCGTCGATCTTGGACTTGAGCTCGCCCATCTTCTGGGCGAACGCCGCTTTGTCCATCGACCGGGTGCGCTGGACCATGAGGCTTCCCAGCGCTTCGCCCGATCCCAGAACAGGCATCACCACGGCGCCGCCCGCGAACGGAATCCAGAGGCGCAGGTAGACGTCGTCCCCCTTGATCTCCTTCGCCAGAAGGCCGACCTTCGCGGGCCCCACGCTCATCCAGACGAGCGACGCCTGGAGGCTCGCCGGCTCGTAGGAGAACACCTTCACGGAACGGGAGGTCGCCGGGACTTTCGCCAGCAGGTCCTTGTAGGAGTCGACGTCCGGCTCTTTCTCGGGCGTCACCACGACCGCCGCGCTGTCGGGGATGAAGCGGCCCACCACGCGGTTTTCGATCCGGAGGTACTTCGCGGCGAACGCTTTGACGGCGTCCAGCGTCAGCGACTTCGTCAGCTCCCGCTGCACGATGAGGAGCTTCCAGGAGCCTGCCGCTTCGTGCTCGCTCAGGAGGCTGGCCAGCGACGCTGAATCGTTGAGCGACCGATCGTAATCCCTATCGATCACGCTCTTGGCGCGCTCGAGATCGGCCGCCGTGAGCGAGGCGATGTTCTTCTCGAACGTCTCGACGATCGCCGCTTCGGCGGCGTCGGGATCTTTCCCCTTGGGCACCGAGGCGAGCGCGAAGTAGGGCGACGCCATCTTCAGTCCGAAATAGTCCACGCTGACGTCCGAAGCCAATCCCTTCGCGACGAGCGCCTCGTAGAGCGGTCCGGTCTTGTCGCTCGAGAGCATCTTCCCCAGCGCTTCCGATGTGGCGGCATCCGCGCTCGCCATGCCTGGGATGCGGTATCCCACGAGCACCAGCTGGGTGTCGCCTGGCCTCCGGATGGCGTACCGGCGCTCTCCCATGGAGCCGGGCTCCCGCGTCGTGTACCGCGGACGACCCTGACCGGTCCCCTTCTGGGGCCCGAAGTACTTGTCGATGAGCGCGAGGGCCTTCGCCGTCTCGAACTTGCCCGTCAGGAAGACGACGGCGTTGTCCGGGCGGTAGTAGCGTTTGTAGAAGGAGCGGATATCGTCGATCCTGAGGGACCTGAAGTCCTCGACGGTCCCGATCGGGGATCGCGAGTAGGCATGGAAGTCGAACATGGCTCCCAGCATGCCGAAGACCACGAGACGACCGGGAAACGTCTGGCCGATGTCGAATTCGCTCTCGACGATCTTGCCTTCCTTCTCGAGATCCTCACTGCTGAGATGCGCGCCGCCCAGGCGGGCCGCTTCCAGCCGGATGGCCTGTTCCAGATTGTCGTCGGTGGAGTTCACCGTTTCGAAGAAGTTCGTTCGTTCGAACGACGTCGATCCGTTGTACTGGGCTCCCAGGTTCTTGAGCGTTTCCTTGACATCGGGGAAACCCTCGAGATTCCGGAAGAGGACATGCTCGAACACGTGCGCCATTCCGGACTCTCCGGCTCCCTCGTGGATCGATCCGACGAGCACCGTGAGGTTGAGCGTGAACGTCGGCTTGGCGGTGTCGCGGGAGAGGACGATGCGGAGGCCGTTGGGAAGATGATACTCTTCGATGCCCAGAATCTGGGTATCGGGCTTCGAGGCCGCATCTTGAGCCGAGGCGCTTCCGGCTCCTCCTGCGAATACTGCCGTCAGCGCGAGCCCGAAGAAAAGCGCGAGGAAGCGTGCGCGTGCCATGGGTTCCCCCTAGGATAAGTCTCCGCCGAAGCCGGGCGCAACCTGCGCCCAGCCTGTTCCCAAAGTTCCAAGGGCCGGGAATCGAATCCATATAAGACGGGGGACTCGCGCATTTGTTGCGGCACAAATGCGATCATCGACGTTCGGTGGCGGTGGGTCCTGGTTCCCCCGAGCGACACCAGGCCCGGGGAAACGATCGGAATACCCGGAAAGGCCGAAGTATCGCGCTCGAGGACGCCTCACCTTCTCGATATCGCCCGAGGAAAGGGGCGCGAGGAAGGACCAGCCAAGAGTACTCGGCCTTCGACCATCCTCTCGGATTTTAGCGGCCGTGACTGCTCATCGGGACATGTGCGTCCTCATGCTGGTCGAGCGTCCCCAGCGTGAAGGGCCTCGAGGTGGCGATCGTTCCATAGCTTTCTAGCCGGAAGCGGA
>DATGFI010000020.1:0-8006 GCA_035309205.1 Planctomycetota bacterium
CGGAGGCGCCAGATTCGCGCGGATCGGGTCGGGTCCGGGGGTGAGCGGCCAGGCCATGTCGGGCGCATCGTTGCACTCCTGCACGTCCTCGCCCTTGGCGAGGGACTGCTTGAGCCGGTTCAGGAGGGCGTGGGGGTCGTAACGGCTCCAAAGCCACTGTTCGTCGATCGGACCGTACTTCAGGATTGCGCCTTGGACCACTTTGAGAAGTTCGAGCTCATCCTCATAGCGCCGGCTTCTGGCCTTGTACTCCAGGTCGACGATCTTCGGATAGAGGGCGTAGAGCTTCGTCCAGTCGGCGAAGATGGTGGAAATGAGGTTCTTGTACCTGCGGCCGCCGGGCGCCGGAACTTTCGAGTCCGGGGCTCGCGCCACCATGTCCTCGCATTGACGCTGGGCGCGGAGGAAATAGGCCTTGGCCTCTTCACGGTGGTCCTGCTTCCATTCATACATGCCCCCCAGCAGGAGGCAGTAGCGGATGTATCCGTCCATGGAATCGGGGTACAGATATAGGCCCATCTGGGTGAGTTCGTAATTGGTGTCCTTGTCCATGATCTGTTCGCGGGCCAGATCCAGCCAGAGGATCGCGATCTCGAAGGCGTTGCGGCGGCCCGGGGGCGCGCCCTCGGGCGGCAGGGAGGCCTGGAGCTCGTCGTCCGCTTCGATCCGCTTGAGGAGTCCCATGTCCAGCTGGCCGTCCCGCCAAGCCGCCTTATGCCAAAGCGTGTAGGCGAGCTGGTCCTTCAGGTACGGACTGTTCGGCAGGGCCGAAATGCCCCGGCGCAGCCAGAGCAAGCCGAACTTCACCCATTCCCACGACTTCTCGGGGTCCGTAAAGCCATTGGCGACGTTGTACGCGGAATGCCACCCCAGGTGCGACCAGACTTCGGGATTTCGCGGCTGTACGTAGGAGATCAGCTTCAGGATCTCCCGCCGCTCGTACCAGCGCTTCTCCTCCTCGACTTTCCGGAGCTGGATCCAGAGGATGTCCACCGCGACTGCGCGGAAGGCGCCAAAGAAAAGCGAGGCCACGTACGTCGGAAGGACGTCGCTTGCGGGCAAACCGGCCACCCTCTTCATGGGGGCTTCGTCGACCGTTTCGGGCTGCCTCTCCAATCCGTAGTGTTGGATGCCCATCAGGAGTAGAAGGAGGAGGCCCAGGACGGCCGAGCGCCGCATCGTCACCGATCGAAGTCCTTGAACAGCATGAGAAGGGTTCCCAGGACCACCATGACGGCGATCGGGAGGAATGCCTTGGCGCCGGCGCCGGCGATCTCGCTCCAGGAAACCGCGTGATCCTTGAGTAGCCAGACCGAGAAGTCGAAGTTGGCGAAGTCGGGGACGGCGGCAAGAACGAGCTTGGAGGTTTCGGTAGAGAAGCGCAGCAGCAGGGGCGGCAGCCCTTCGGGGGTATGCTCCTTCTCCGCATGGGGGGAGAGCCTGATCTCGGCGAGCGATCGATCGATATCCCGCGATCCCTCCCGCACGTAGCCGTGGATCGAGCCGACGAGGTAGAGCAGGATGCCCAGAAGGATGCTCAGCGGTGCCGAGAGAAACGTCGAGCTCATGAGCGTGATGGACAGGACGATCATCGACTGCAGGAGGATGAGCGCGAGCCCCCGCGCGAACGCGAGTTCGAACAGCATCGACTTTTCGTAAAGGATCAGCCAGCCCTCCGACGCGGCGATGAACCCGTCGGAATCCACGGCCCGAAGTTCGACCTGGAGGACGCCATCTCCTCCGATCAGGCCCGCCGGGAAGCTGATTTCCTGCTCCTCGTTCGTGTTCATCGAGAGCTGCGTTCGATGGATTCCCCCCGAGGGATTGACAATCCGAACGTCGACCGTGCCGGAGGCGCGGTACGGATCGGCGACCGCCCCGAAGATCAGGCGGATCTGCAGCCGGGCCTGGTCGTCGAAGGACGAGCGTCGAAGGCCGGTGAATTTCCAGACGAGGGCATTTTCGGGACCGAAGCCGACGGCGCGCTCGGCCTGCTGCTCTTCGAGCTTGGTCCCGCCCGGAGCGCTGAAATCCCCGGCACGGATCCGCGGATAGGCGACCAGCGGTGGAAACTTGCTTCCCGAGAAGAGCCGGACCGTCCGCAGGAAGACCGTCGTGACGGCTCCCATGGTGAGGATGAACACGGCCAGGAGCAGGGCATAGCCCAGATAGCGACCCAGGAAGACCAGCGGCTTTGAGATAGGCTTGGTGACGATGAGGTAGATCCGCTTGGTTTCGAAGTCCTGGGGCAGCGAAAACCCCGCGAGGAACAGCCCGACGATCGCGGTGAAGATGGCCGACGCGCGGAGGGCCCAGACTTCGATCAGACGCAGCCGGGCATCGACCTCGACGGACGGGAAGAAGAGGATCGAGCTGATCAGGGCCAGGCCGAATAGAAGAAGTATGGTGAACACCTTTCGCCGGGACGCTTCCAGGAGCGTCATCCCCGCGATGGCCCACAGCCGACCGAGCGTCGCCTTCACTTTGTCGGGGCCTCGTCAGCGGGAGGCTTCCGGTACGTCAGTCCGTCGCCGCTCTCCTGGACCGTGCGCAAGAAGACATCCTCCAGGGTCTCCAGCGTGTTCTCCGCGTGGACGAGGCGCGCACCCTCGGCGATCGCGATCTCTTCCATCTTCTTGCGTGTCTGGTCGGACAGGTCCTTGAACGTGAGCGAGACGGAGTCGCGCTTGACGAGGATGTCGCGGACGGGACCGTGCACCTTCGTCTGGCCCTGATGCAGGATCGCGATGGTGTCGCAGACGTCCTGCACGTCGGCCAGGAGGTGGCTGGAGAGGAGTACGGTCTTGCCTCGCCGCTTGAGTTCAAGGATGAGGTCCTTGATTTGCCGCGAGGAGATCGGATCCAGGCCGCTGGTCGGCTCGTCGAGGATGACGACTTCGGGGTCGTTGATGAGCGCCTGGCAAAAGCCGACGCGGCGGGTCATGCCCTTGGAATACTCGCGAAGCTGGCGGTGACGTGCATGGGCGAGGCCAAACCGATGGATCAATTCGTCGGCCCGCTTCCTTCGGGTCTCGCGGTCGAGGTTGAACAGCCGGCCGAAGAAGTCCAGAGTCTCGTCCGCGTTGAGCCAGCGGTAGAGGTACGATTCCTCGGGGAGGAAGCCGACTTTGGCCTTCGCGGAAACGTCGGTCGGCGGCTTCCCGAGGATGGTGGCCTTGCCTTCGGTGGGAAAGATGAGGCCCAGGAGGAGTTTGAAGGTGGTCGTCTTGCCGGAGCCGTTGGGACCGATCAGGCCGAAGACTTCACCCCGCTGGATGCTGATCGACAGACGATCAAGTCCCTTGTGCTTGGGTCGGCCCCAGAAGTCCTTGTAGACCTTGGTCAGTCCTTCGGTCTGGATGACGGCGTCCATCGATCAGTCCGCCTGCAAAAAAAGCCACGAGAATCAAGCCGCCTGTTGATACGTACCAGCCGGCCCTGGCTCCGTGGCTTCTGTCTTCAATCCCCGTGGACTACCGCAGATTGGCTTCCTTCTGCATCTTGCGGATGAGCTGGCGTTCCTGGCGCCGGCGCTTCTCGCTCGGTTTCTCATAGAACGCGGTGCGCTTAATATCGCGCGTCAGGCCTTCCTTCTCGCACGCCTTCTTGAATCGCTTGAGGAGCTGGTCGAGACTCTCGTTCATCCGGACTTTGACGCGGATCAAGCACTCACCTCGTTTCAGTTCACCCGATACGACGGCGATTATAACCCGGCTCCGCGGGAGGGGCAACAATTTTCGGGAAGCGTCCTCATTTCTCCGGCGCCGGAAGCGGGGCGCTGAATATTCGGAGACCGACTGGACAGCCGGTAAATCATGAGTTATATTTTATAACAGACAGCCCATTCCGGGGGAAGATCGGTCATCGTCCACGAGAGAGAGGGAGTATGAAAGGCAAGGGCGGCAGTCTTTACGAAGTCCTCAAATCGGCATCCCGCACGCCCGGTGGCGATCCCGGCGCTCCATCCGCTCCTGAAACGACCCCCGTCTCCGACGGCAACCAGGCCACGCTCCAGGAGCGCCTGGCGGCCTATAAGGCCGCCAAGCTTGCGGAAGCCCGGAATGTGACCTCGGAGAGCCGCCCCGAGCCCCTGGCGGCCACTCCCAAAGTTTCCGCCACGACCCTTGTCCTCGAGCCCGATCCCACGCCGGTTCCCGCGGCGACCGTCACCCGTATGGCCAACCCCGTGCCCGTCGCCGCAGACCCGGCTCCGGTCGAGGAGGACTCCTCGGTCGATTTGCCGGCAGGTCCCGGTCCCGGGGAGGGGGTCCTCAAGCTCACCTACAACACGGCCCTCTTTGGCGGCATGATCGCGGTCGGGCTCCTCTTCATCGCTTACGCGATCGGCCTGCACGTCGGCAAGACCGCCGCCCCGGCGCCGGTCATGGCCGAGGTCCCGCGCCCGGTGCTTCCCGCCCCGGCGCCGGTCCAGCCCCCGCGGTCGGCCCCCGCCCCGATTCTCGCGCCTCCTCACCGGGACTACACGATCCGCCTCTGCGAGCTGAAGATCGCCACGGCGCAGGATCGTCTGAAGGCGCTGGCCTTCGCGGAGGACGCGGATCTCAAGAAGGCCCTGGAGCGCTCGGGCCACAAGGGCTTCGAGCGGGCCAACATCAAGGTGAACGGCGAACCCCGGATGGCCCTCTATGTCGACAAGTTCAGCGACATCAACTCCGAGCCGGCCAAGGCCGCGCTGACGGCGATGAAGAACTTCCGGTTCAAGAACCAGACTCCATTTGCCGCCGCCGTGTTCGAAGAGTTGCAGCCCCGCTAGGGAAGACAGGACCCTCCCGGCGACCGCCATCGCTGGGCAGGCCGCGGAGCCGCGGTCCAGGAGAGGACGCGACTTCGCGGCCTTTTTTTTCCTGTTGATTTGGGTTCGGCTATTTCGTATCCTTCGACCCACTTATGTCGATTCACAAGAGCCTCGCGACGGCCGGGAATCTCCGCCGTCATCGCAATGTCCTGACTCGGTCCGAACGCCTGGAGCTTCTGAAGAAGGAAGGGCGCTGGAAGGATGGAGAGTCCATCTTCAACCTTCCCAAGGTCCGCAACATCATGGCCAAGGCGAAGAAGAAGGAAAAGGAAGCCGAAGCCGCCGCTCCGGCCGCGGGTGCGGCTCCGGCCGGCGGCGCCGCCGCTCCGGCCCCCGCGAAGGGTGCCGCTCCGGCGGCCCCCGCCAAGGGCGCCGCTCCCGCCGCCGCGAAGGGTGCCGCTCCCGCCAAGAAAGAAGAGAAGAAGAAGTAGAACTGGGGATAACTGGGAAACCCCCGCCCGGGAGGGCGGGGGTTTTTTCTTACTCCTCGATCCAGATCGCCGATCCCAGCCAATCCCGCTCGAATTCGCCGCGACACAGCGGTCCCTTGCCGTAGAGCGGATCGAGCACCTTCACTTCCGTGTCCGTGACCTGGACTACGAGGATGCTGTGCGAGAGATGCCTTGACAGCCTCAGTCCCACGATTGACGGAGCGGGCAGTGCGTCGTAGGTCGGGCAGTCGATCCGCGGGACTTTGTTCCCGTCGAGTTTGAGGCGAAGCCCGCGCATCAGCCCGGATTCCGTGGTCCCGCCGCCGGCCAGCTCTCCATTGCTCGTCAGGGAGAGTTCGGCCATCTCCCGTTCGGTGGCCGTCACGCCGTGCCGATGGAGGAGCATCACGGCCGAAGCGGCGCCACAGCTGTAGCCGGAAGTCTGTGCACAGAAGCCGTCCTCACCGACGGTCCCCAGCAGGTCGGACGCGCGGGAGTTGACCCAACCCAGGGCGGTGCAGTGGAGGATCATGACCCCGGCGCCCACCAGGAGGGCGTCGCGCCTCCAGATGGAGGCCCGAAACAGGGTGATCGCCACCCCGAAGATCAGCATCGCCGGGAAGAGATACCACCAGCG
This sequence comes from Planctomycetota bacterium, assembly GCA_035309205.1. Classification (GTDB taxonomy): domain Bacteria; phylum Planctomycetota; class MHYJ01; order MHYJ01; family JACPRB01; genus JACQFK01. The sequence goes on from DATGFI010000020.1 coordinate 5,885, forward strand.
CTCGACCAGGGGATACCAGTTGAAGGGGAGGAACCGCGGCTCGCCGATGGGCACCCAGGAAAGCGCGTTCTTCGCCAGGATGAGGGCCAGCATGACCCCGACCACGACCGTGGCGAACCTGCGGGACTTGCGGGCCGCGCGGACCCCCGCCGCAGTCAGGAGCGCGGATCCCGCCAGCTGGAAGGCGATCCAGATCATTTCGGCTCTTTCGCCCTCCGCTTGAAGAGGGAGCCCTCGAAGAGCTCCGAGATCTCTTCCGGGCTCAGCCCGTGGGCCGCCGCTTCGGAGATCGCCTCCTCCAGCGCGCGCCGGGCCGCCTCGCGCCGCGCCGCCTTGGGGGCCAGGGGCGCCTTGGCCGCGTAGACCCCGGCTCCGGGGCGCGTCTCGAGCAGACCTTCCTCCTGCAGATGCCGGTAGGCCTTCACGACCGTGAGCGGATTGATGCGGAGCCGCACGGCCGTCTCGCGGACGCTGGGCAGCCGGTCTCCCGCCTTCCAGTGGCCGCCGCCCAGCAGGGCCCGGATCTGGCGCTCGATCTGCGCATAGATCGGGACCGCATCATCCAGGTCGATCATCAGGGGAAACGTCACGACTTCACCAGCTTCTTCAGCTTCGAGGTGTCGGCGTAGACGTCGACGTAACCGCAGTCGACGCACACTCTTGCCTTCAGCTCCACCATGTTCTCGCTGAAGGTCCAGAATTTCGCCTTCTTCGCCTTGAAGTACACGCGGCCGGTGGACGACAGGGTTCCTTCCGCCAGCTTCGTCGACTCGCACCACAGGCATTCCGCTCGCGCCATAGCCACCTCCCCATCGATGACTGTATTATAACACCAATACAGTCGGGGTGCAAATCGCGAGGCTACTTCGGGAGCGCGGACTCGATTTTCGCGCGGAGGTCCGGATCACGGGCTTCCCGCAGGGCCGCCTCCAGATGGCGCCGGGCTTCGGCCGGCATGCTGAGGGCCCGGAAGGACAGGGCGATGTCGTAGAGTCGCCGGGCCCGGACGTCGAAGAGCGTGAGCGGGGAATGGTCGACCGCGGCCTTCCAGGCGGCGATCGCGAGTTCGTGCTTTCCGTTGGCGGCCCGGATCTCCGCGAGAGTCGCCAGGGCGTCGGCCAGGTCCAGCTCGGTTCCCGCGACCTGCTTCTGCCGGATGGTGCGGGAGGCCATGTCCGTTTCCTGGTCCGCCGACTGACGGGCCCGTGTCAGGGCGGCCTCATAGGCCTCGACCGCGAGCCCGGACAGGCGCTCGGCTTCCGTCAGGTCGCGTTTCAGGTCCAGGTAGACGTTCGCCAAATTGTTGCACACTCGCGGGTCCGTCTTGTTGGCCTGGTAGGCAGTCTGATACTCCTTCAGGGCGTCGTCGAGCCGATGCTGGAAGTAGAGGCAGTTCCCCAGCCCCAGCCGGGCCTCATAGAGGGTCCCGTCCAGCTCCAGGGCCCTCCGGTAGAGACGGGCGGCTTCCTCAAACTGCCCCTTGGCCTCGAGATTCGCCCCGTCGGTGAAGAGCTCGTCGGCGCGCGAGACCTCCAGCTCCAGCATGAGGTGGCCGGCCGGCTGCCAGATCGTCTCGATCTCCTCGTAGGAGACCAGCCGCTTGGTGTCGCGATACTCCTCGAAGACGAGCACCTGTTCGGGATCGCTGTAGCCGATCACCACGAAGCAGTGGTAGTTCCCGCCACCGGATTCCACTCCGATGATGGGCGGCACCCCACGGTCGATGGCGTTCTTGATCCGGCCGACGCTTCCCTCCAGGAATGTGGCCCGGAATCCCTTCTGCCGGGCGAGGATGGGGACCTGGGTGGAGAGCATTCCATTCAGATTGGAGCTGCGCCCGTAGAAGGACAGCTCCTCGACGGTGGCGGGCTTGCCCCAGTAATTCATGACCGCGCAGACCGATTCGGGAACGCACTCCGCCGTCAGACGGCTTTGGGGCAGCGTGACGGGCTTGGGAAGGAGCACGTAGCCCCGGGCGGCGGCGTCGACGGGGAGGTGGTCGACGGTAGTGCCGATGCCCGAGCAGCCCGCGAGAACTCCCGCGGCGGATACCCCCAGGAGGGTCGCCAGGAGGCTAGGGCGGAGGTTCAGTCGAGTGCTCTACGCTTTGATGATGATGAAG
>DATGFI010000021.1:0-8115 GCA_035309205.1 Planctomycetota bacterium
CGAAGACCGAGCGAACGCGCTTTTCTTCCCGGTAGCCTTCCTGCGGCTAGGGAGAAAGTCGAGGCCGCGCGACGAGCAGCCCGAAGTGATGGCGGCAACAGTCCGACAGGTCCTGATCGCGGACGAACACGAATCCGGCGCTTTCGGCCCACGCGCGACACTGATCCGGCCGCGGACGAATGCCCATCGAAGGGCCCCGGGGCGTGGCCGGATCGACCTTCCAGTGGATGATCGAAAGGGTCCCGCCCGGCCGGAGCACCCGGAAGGCTTCCCGGAGGAGACCCACCGGATCCTCCAGATGGAGCAGATTGTAGATCATGGCATGATCCTGGCTCCGGCCCCCGAGCCCGCTCCCCTCCGTCACGAAGTCCCGCCGCTCTGCCTGGATATTGGGAAGGCGGGCCTCCGCGGCCTTCTGCCGGACCCGGGCCACCAGGTCCGGCTCGATGTCCAGGGCGCAAATCAGGCCGCTCGTTCGCCGGGCGGCCGGAATCGTGAAGGTGCCGTACCCGCACCCGAACTCGACGATGTTCTCCGTCCCCGACCGGGCGCAGTCCATCTTCCCGACGATGCAGTCGGCGTCGAAGAAGCCCTGCCAGGAGCCTTCCTCCGGCATCCCGCTTTCGCGAGCTTTCATGGCGGCGATTCCGGCCGGGCCGGACTATTTCATCTGCTCGACGGGCACCTTGCAGCCGCCCTTCCCCTTGCAGCTGTTCTTGCCCACGCAGCCGTTGTCTCCCGACTTGCAGCCGCCCTGTCCTTTGCAGGCGTTCATTCCTTTGCAGGAATGCTGATCGGCCGGACCGGTCTTCGCGTCGCCGGGCCCCGCTTCCTTGCCGCAGCCCGACAGGATCGCGGCACCGCCGACGAGCCCGGCCGCCGCGGACGAAACCAGAGTCGCGAATTGACGACGTGAGAGCTTGCCCATCGAGTTCCTCCTCATCTCAAGCCCGTTCTCCGATCCATCTTAGGTTTCCGTAAGCGGCAGGGCCACCGGGATTTTCTCCTCGGGAAGGCCTCCCTCTCCCCGGCCCGCCTTCAGCTTCCGGAAGCGCCGGCAGCGCTCCCAGTAGAAGAGCACCGGGATCAGGATGTCGATCACCTCGTCGGCGACCAGAATGCCGCCCAGGATCGGAGCGGCCATGGGCTTCATGAACTCGGCGCCGACGCCGTTCGCCCAGAGCATCGGGATGAGCGCCAGGACCATCGTCGCCTCCGTCAGGAGCTTCGGTCGGAGACGGTGGACGGCTCCTTCGATGACCGCCTGCCGGATCTCCTCCTCGTTCCTGAGCTTGGCAAGGCCCCCGCGCTTGTCGATCGCTTCGCGCAGGTAAACCATCATGATGATGCCCGTTTCCGTGGCCAGCCCGAAACAGGCGACGTACCCTACCCAGACCGCCACGGAGAAGTTGAAGCCGAAGATCCACTGGAAGATCGCACCGCCGGCGATCGCTCCCGGTACCGCGAGAAACATCATGACCGTGTCCGCCAGGTCCTGGTAGGTCATGAAGAGGATCACGAAGATGATGAGGATCACCATCGGGAAGACAATCGTGAGGGTCTTCTGCGCACGCACCTGATGCTCGAATTGACCGCTCCATTCGACGGAGGAGCGAGGGGGCAACTTGACCTGACGGGCGACTGCCTGCTTGGCCTCTTCGACGAAGCCGACGATATCCCGGTCCCGGACGTTCAGCTGGACATAGGAGCGCAGCTGTCCGTTCTCGCTCTTGATCATGCTGGGACCGGGGACGATCTTGATGTCCGCCACCTGCGAGAGAGGAATCTGACCCAAGCGCGCGCCGGGCGCGGCCGGGCTGCCGGGACCCTTCACGTCTTTGGCGCCGCTCCCGCCGCCCATGGCCACGGCGTCGCTGGCCGAGGAGGCCATCGACCCACCCCCGCCCATGGGGACCAGAATGTTCCCGACGCGCTCCTCGTCCTCACGGTAGTCCCTCGGATAGCGCACCCGCACAGGAAACCGCTGGCGACCTTCCACCGTCATGGTGATTTCCTTGCCGCCCAGCGCCACTTCGATCACATCCTGCATGTCCTGGACGGTGACGCCGTAGCGCGCCGCCCTCTTCCGGTCGATCGTGATCTCCAGGTAGTTCTCGCCGACCGTCTGGTCGGGGAAAACGTCTACCGCGCCTCGGATGGTCTTGAGAACTTTGGCGACGTCGTCGGACACCTTCTGGATCTCCTCGGGGGTCTGCGCGAAGACTTTGACGCCGACCATGGTGCGGACGCCCGTGGCGAGCATATCGACCCGGTTCTGGATGGGCCGCGTCCAGATGTTGCCCCAGCCGGGCACCTGAAGATCGGAGTCCATCTCGAGCCGGACTTCTTCCTGCTTCTTCTTCCAGAGGAACAGGTTCTTCCCGAAGATCTTGGCTCGTTCATCCCGGACAGCCTCGAGTTCGCCGGCGGCCGGTTCCTTGACCACGTCCCTCCGTTCGCGGCCCTTCGCGAGCGCTTCTTCGATCACGAACCAGACCGCGGTTTCGGGAGCGCGGTCCTCAAGCTCCCAGTTGAGCTGCTTCACCCGCGCCTTCATCAGCTCGTCGTTGTTCTCCTCCAGAGACTCGTGGAGTCTTTGAAAGAAGTTGGGCCGCTCCTTCCCCGCCACCGCTCGGATCGGGTCGAGGATCTTCTGGAAGGCACTTTCCGGATCGACCATGAGGTCTGAGCTCGGCTCCAGCATCCCCTTTTTCGCCAGTTCGTCGATGAGCTCCTGGACCGCTTGGGTCACGTCCGAGAGCAGGATCCATTCGTCGAAGGGTCTGGCATAACGTTGAGTCAGCCTCTCGCGGAGTGGAGCCAGCTCCAACTCGGTCGGGTCCCGCTTGAGAACGGACTTCGAGCCTCCCAGCGCCCCGCTGGAATTGTCTTTCGAGTGAAGGAACGTCAGGAACTCCTCGATGATGCGGCGAACCAGCAGCTCCCCCTTCTGGGGGATGTACTCCTTCAGCCGCCGAAGGGAGAGCTCCCTCATGGAACGATCGAACTTCGTGGTGGCATCCATCGTCACGGTGTTGGCGAACTCATGGATGTCCGCCTCGGGGATGGGTTTCAGGATGCCCCGCGCGACGAGCGCACGGAGCACTTGCTCGGACTCCTTGAGCGCATCCTCAAAGTGCAGCGTTCGCTTGGGCCACCATTCCTCAGGACGCAGGCTTACCACGGTCTCCACCATGTCGATGGGAGCCGGATCGGTCGGAGTCTCCGCCCTGCCGGACTTGCCCACGACCTGGTGGACTTCGGGGAACTGCCTGAGGATCTGGTCGCGTTCCTTGAGGTCGTCCCCCGCCTGCGTGATGTTCACGTTGGGGGTCGTCGTCGGCATGTCCATGATGGCCAGCTCGTTGAGAGGCGGCATGAACTCCTCTCCCAGAGGCCGGAGGAAGGTGTAGCTGGCGATGGCCACCAGGAGAAGGATCCCAAGGGAGACGAACTTCCGGCGGGCCACCATGGAGGCCGAGGCCCCCACCAGGAACGGGGCCCCGACGACGAAGAAGAACCAGGGCATCTTGGGGACAAACCCGCTCGCCCTGGGGAAGAAGGGCAGGCTGACGAACATGAACCCCCCCGTCAGGACGACGATCCAGTCGGGATGCTTGAGGAAGAACTCCAGCATCGGCTTGTAGATGTTCTGGACGGAGCGGACCAGCCAGACGTCCTCCTGCGCCTTCAGCTTCCCCCGGAGGAACGTCGGAAGGAGCGCCGGGACGAACGTGATTCCCAGGAGTGCGACGCCCAGGAGCGCGAAGGTCTTGGTGTAGGCGAGCGGGTTGAACATCTTGCCCTCCATCCCCCCCAGGGTAAAGATCGGGGCGAACGAGAGGAGCATGATGACGACGGAGAAGAAGAGCGGTCCGCCCACGACCTTGCAGGCGTCGATCACGAGGTCCCGGGTATCCCCGGTGACCTTGCCGCCCTTGAAGTGGTCATGGAGCCGGTGGTAGGCGTTCTCCGTCATGACGATGGCGCTATCGACCAGGACGCCGATCGAGATCGCGATCCCCGAGAGCGACATGATGTTTGACGGGATCTTGAAGAGAGACATGAAGATGAACGCGATCAGGACCGCGATGGGGAGCGTGACGCAGATCACGAAGGCGCTGCGGAAGTGCATGAGGACCAGGAAGATGACAATGCTCGCAATGATGATCTCTTCGAGCAGGGTGTGCGTCAGCGTGTGGATCGACGCCTCGATCAGGCCCGTCCGGTCGTAGAAGGGCACGATCCGGACCCCTGGCGGAAGTCCCGCCTGAAGATCCTGGATCTTTTCCTTGATGTGCCGGGTCACTTCAAGCGGGTTCTCGCCGTAGCGCATCATGACGACCGCGCCCACGGCTTCCCGTCCATCCTTCTCGAGGACGCTCCGGCGGAAGGCGGGCCCCATCTGGACGGTCCCCAATTGATCGACCGTGATGGGAACGCCTTTTCGCTCCGTGACCACGATGTCCCGGACGTCTTCGATCCCCTTCAGCCAGCCCATACCCCGCACGAGGTACTCGGAGCCGCCCTTTTGGATCACCTTGCCGCCGACGCTGGAATTCGATGCCATGACGGAGCGGAACACCTCGCCCAGGCTGATGTCGAACGCCCGAAGCTTCTCCGGAGTGACATCGATCTGATACTCCCGGACGAAGCCGCCGACCGAGCCCACTTCGACGACGCCGGGGACGGAGTTGAGCTGGTACCGGACGTACCAATCCTGAATCGAGCGAAGCTCGTCGAGGCTCTTCCCCTCCCCTTCCACGGTGTACCAGAAGATCTGGCCGAGGGCCGTCGCGTCGGGGGCCAGGTACGGCACGACTCCCGCCGGCAGGAAGCCTCCGGCGATGGAAAGACGCTCCAGAACGCGCTGGCGGGCGAAGTAGAAGTCGACCTGGTCCTCGAAGATGATGTTGATCATCGAGAACCCAAATTCGCTCGTGGCCCGGATCGACTTCACGCCCGCGAGGCCCTGAAGGTTTACCGACAGCGGATAGGTGATCTGGTCTTCCACTTCCTTGGGACTGCGGCCCATCCAGTCCGCCCACACGATGACCTGATTTTCGGAAAGGTCCGGGATCGCGTCGACCGGCGTCCGCTGAACGCAGTAGTAGCCGATCAGAATCACCACCCCCACCCCGAGGAAGACGATGAACCGGTTGCGGACGCTGGCTTCAATGATCTTGCCGATGATCCAGTTCATTTCTTCGGCTCCTGGCCGCTGGCGCCGAAATAGATGACGCCGGCAGCGGGATTGAGCCTGGTTTCCGCATCCAAGAGGAATGCTCCGGCCGTCACCACGCGGTCGCCTGCGGCGAGACCCTTCAGCACGGGGTAGTATTCGCCCGCGCGGAGCCCCAGTTCGACCAGCACGGCGTCAAACGTGCCGTGGCCTTTGTCGACGAACACGACCTTGCGCTCGCCGGTGTCGATGACGGCGGAGAACGGCACGGCAAGCACCTGCTCGACTTCCATGTGCTTCATCTCGCGACCGCACTCCGGGCACTGGAGCTTTCCGCCGGCGGTCATGTCCGGGTGGAGCGCACAGGCCCAGGTCTCCGAAAGTTGGGTGGCGTCGCTCACCACCTTGAAGCCGAGCTTCTTCCCGCACTTGTCTTTCGGGCAGACGCCGGGCTTGTCGCTCTTTATCTCCGGATGGACCGGACAGACGTAGAGGAGCTTCGCCCCGGGAACGATTTTCCGGGCTTCGAGCTCCATGCCGTTGCAGCTCTCCTTAAAGCACTGGCCGGGCTTATCGAAGACCTCTTCGGGGTGGACGTCGCAGACGTAGATCGTCCGTTCTTTCTGGAGCGTCTTCTTGGCTACCTTGTGGCGGTCATCGAGCGGCATCTTGCACGTGGGACAGGGTCCGGGAGTGTCCCGTACCGCACCGTCCATCGGGCACTTGTAGACGAAGTCCTGGGGAGCTTGATCGCCGGGTTTTGCCGCCTCGGGCTTGGCCTCCGTCTTGGAAGACTCGGGCATTTTCTTCTCATGGACGTGAGGCGCCTCCTGGGGAGGACTCGAGGGGATTGGGGGAGCGGTCGCGGCTTTCTTCTCGTCCGGCTTGCCGCCGGAACCCTTCACGCGATCCTCTTCGGTCAGCACCATCTTGCATTTGGGACAGGGACCTGGCGTCTCCCGGGTCGCCCCGTCCATGGAGCACTGGTACTTGGCGTTCGGATCTGCCCTGGGCAGGGCCGATTGTTTCCCCTCGTGCACGTGAGGTTCTTCCTTGGTCGGAGCCGGACTCGCCTCGGGGCCGGGGGCCGCCTTCTTCTCTTCCGACTTCGTTCCAGCCGCTTTGACGCGGTCCTCCTCCGTCAGCGCCATCTTGCATTTGGGACAGGGACCCGGCGTTTCCCGGCTCGCTCCATCCATGGAGCAGACGTACTTCGCCTTCGCTTCGGCCTTCGAAGGTTCCGTCTTCGGAGTCAAGTCCTTCAGCTCCGGTGCGGGCGCGGGCTGGCTCTGGGCCTTTCCTTCTTTCTTTCCCTCCGGAGCCGTATCGGGAGCTTCCTTGGAGTCGTGGTGATGATGCGAGGGGTCGACCCCTTCTCCCTCATCCACCCGGACGCCGCCCTTCTTTACGAGCTCCATGGCGCACTTCTTGCACTTTCCGGGGGCGTCTTCATGGACGTCCGGGCACAACTCGCAACATCCGTAGAAGATCTCCCCGAACCCCGCGACCGGGATGCGAAACAGGGCCGTCACATACATTCCCTGCTTGAGACGGAGATTGGAGTTGTCCACATCCACCCGAACTCTGATGGTGCGAGTCGCCGGATCGATCTGCTGGCCGACGAAGGACACTTTCCCCATGAAGGACTCGCCGGGGTAGGATTCTGTCGCGATCTCGACCATCCGTCCTTCACGGATCAGGCTGAGATCCCGCTCGAAGACCTCCGCCTGCATCCAGACGGAGGCGTCGTCGATGACGGTATAGGGGCTGTCGCCCATCATGAGCTGCTGACCGGCCGTAATGTCCTTCCGGGTCACGATCCCGGAAACGGGCGACTCGACCGTGACGTAGGTCTCGACTTTCTTCGCCTTCTCCAGGGCGTGGATCTGCTCATCCGTGATCCCCCAAAGCTTCATGCGCTGGCGGGAAGAGTCGACCAGGCGCCTGGCCCGGTCGACGGCGTCGCCCTTCGCCCCTTCCGGCGTGTTCTGGTCCTCATAGCCCTTGATCGCGAGCAGGTATTCCTCCTCAGTCGCGGCCAGGTCGGGGCTATAGATCTTGTAGAGCGGGTCGCCCTTCTGGATCCGGACACCGGCGAAGTTGACGAAGAGCTCGTCGGCGCGGCCTGGGAAGCGGGCCGTGATCTTGTTTGCACGTCGCTCGTCATAGTCGATCGTTCCCACCGTGCGCAGTTCGCGGATCAGGGTCTTGTAGCCGATCTCCTCGGTCGCGACCCCGCCCTGCTTGATCCGGTAGGGAGAGAGTTGGACGTGCCCCACCACGCCCGCCGGGAGCTGCACCTGTTCGCCCCTCTTGCGCCTGGAGAGGGGCATGCCGCAGATGGGGCATTTCTGCTTGTCGTCGGACCGGATGATGAACGGATGCATGGGGCAATACCACTCATAGTCCCCTTGCACCAGGTCGGCGGCCTGCTTCGGCCGGGTGACCTTGTCGACGGTGTTCATGATGAGCTCCCACTTCCAGCTCACCACGCCGATCACGACAAAGATGAAGATGAAGCGGAGGCGGAGGAAGACGATCTTCACCACCTGGAAGACGCCTCCTTTTGGGGTACTCATGGCTTTCTCCTTATCGCCGTCCCGACCGCGCGCTCGAGGTCCGTAACGGCCATTTCGTATTGCACAAGGGCTTGAGAGAATTTCAGTTGAACGTCCCGCCGGGAGCGCTCGGCATCGAGCAGATCGAGGAAGGACGCCTTGTCCTTCTCGTAATTGACGCGGCTCACCTCGGCGCTCTGGGCGCTCCTGGGGAGGAGTTCCCCCTTGAAGAGGACCAGGGACTTCCGGGCCGTCTCGACCCGGAGGTGGGCGTCGCGGACCTCGAAAAGCGCCTTGTTCTTCGCCGTCTCGACCGCGGCCTGATCGGCCCGGAGAGTGTGCTCCATCTTGGCGAGCTCAGCCCCGTGTTTCCCC
>DATGFI010000022.1:0-9654 GCA_035309205.1 Planctomycetota bacterium
CAGAAGACCGACGGCGACCACAGATAGGCCAGTTGAGCCGCATCCCCGTCCGATCCGATTGGCTCCCGCTGCGTGCGAACCCGGTCGAAGTGAAGGTGGTTAAGCCGCTTACCCATGATCACCTCAAGCCGGGAGGTGAGCTCCTGAACCGCCCGGACCGAAGAGTAGTAGTTCCAGTGAAAGCCGCTCCGAGGGAAGAGCGGATAGGGGCTGGTCTCCTTCATGGAGCGGAAGAGAGCCCGGCCATCCAGAGTCTCAACCCCATGCTTGGCGAGCTGCGGCACGAGCAGGTCGTAATTGCTGGGACGAGGCTCCCCCGACGGCGATTTCATGTATTCGGGGATGTCCTCCGGATAGATGGAGGGTTTGCTCGGGGTGATGAAGAATAGAAACGTAATTCCGCGGCTCTGGAGGCGGTCCTGAAGCTTCCGGAGGTCGGTGGCGAACTTTTCTATCACTTCGGGGGACATCGCCCCGCGGCCATAGTAGGAATCGATGTAGACCGTTCTGAAGAGGCTGTTGTTCCTCCCCATGATGATCCGGGTTCGATTCTTAAAAGTGATCTCGTGGAACACCGAGAAGTTGATTTGGTTGGAGGTCCGGACGTAAAAGTTCCGCATCGGGAAGTTCTCGGCAAACCAGGTCTCGCAACTCTTCTGGTAGCTTCCGTCGAGCCAGGCCTGGGCCCTGAACGGAGGGATGGGAATCTCGTGGGTGATCTTCTGTTTTCTCAGAGCGCGCACGATCGTCGCTACTCCGGGAGTGCCGAGGAGGACCATGATGGTAGCGATGTAGAACGCGAGGAGGCGGCGGGCGGTCCGGCTCATCCCCGCCATTCCGGCGGGGGGTTCCGTCCCGAGTTGTGGGGATGCGATCATTTCAGAAGCGGAAGTAAATGAAAGGGTTGAATGTGGTGTTGCTCAGGTACGAGAGCGACAAAAGGCACAGGAGAAGGAGGCACGCGAATTGGACGGCGTTCTGAAGTCCCTGGGAGGCCGGGGCCCAGATCCGGTTCCAGAGGGCGCCCAGTCCAGCCAAGGACGGGAGAAAGCTGATGACCGCCGCCACGGCGAGCGTGAAGAAAGCTCTCCCGCCCGCCAAGGCTTCGAGCGGCACCGGGTAGACGCTGGGAATGCGAGCGGAGAGAGCCAACATCCGGGCTCCGAAGTGACACGCGAAAGGCAGATCCGGCGAGCGAAACAGGACCCATCCAAAGAGAACCACGAGGAAGGTCGCGGCCATGGCGACGAGCTTCGGGAGCCTCTCCACGGTCCTGAGCCAAAAAACCCTGTCGAGCACGAGGAAGAGTCCGTGATAGGCTCCCCAGAGCAGGAAGTTCCAACTGGCGCCGTGCCAAAAACCCGAGAGAAGAAAGACGACCCAGAGATTGAAATAAGTCCGACCCGGGCCCAACCGATTCCCGCCCAGCGGGAAGTAAAGGTAATCCCGCATGAACGACGACAGGGAGATGTGCCAGCGGCGCCAGAATTCCGTAATGCTGCGGGAAATGTAGGGGAGATTGAAATTTTCAGGAAAGTGGATCCCGATCATCTTCGCCAGCCCCAGAGCCATGTCCGAGTATCCGGAGAAGTCGAAGTAGATTTGGAATGTGTAGCAAACGATCCCCAGCCACGCATGCGAGGTCGGGACGGACGAAGGGGCCAGGGCAAAGACCCGGTCGGCCACTTCTCCCAGCACGTTGGCCACCAGAACTTTTTTCCCCAGCCCCAGGGTGAATCGGAACAATCCTCCAAAGACAAGATCGAGGCTATGTTTCCGATGGGCGATCTCCCCGGCCACCTCGTGGTAGCGGACGATCGGTCCAGCGATCAGCTGGGGGAAGAGGACGACGTAGAGGAGATAGTCGGCGTAGGAACGCGCCGGCTCCGTGACCCTTCTGTAGACGTCGGCGATATAGCTCACCCGGTGGAACGTGAAGAAGGAGATACCGATGGGAAGGGCCACCTCGCTCCACGTCAGAGGGGAGCGGCCCAGAGACGAGAGAACCCGGTTGAGCTCATGGACGAAAAAATTCGCGTACTTGAAGTACATCAAGAGGCCGATGTTGAAGACAATCGCTGCTCCGGCAATTCGGCGCCGAATGAGGGGGCGATCGCCGCACCGGACCATAAGTCGGCTTGCCCCGTAGTCCAGGGCACAGGCGATCACCAGGTAGAACACGAGCTCAGGAGCTCCCCAGGCGTAGAAGAGCAGGCTCGCCGTCAGGGCGACGAAGTTCTTGAGTCGGGAAGGGCTCAGGTAGTAGAGGAAGAGAAAGGCGGGGAGGAAGAGGAAGACGAAGAGAACCGAGCTAAAAACCACGGTGCCCGACCTGGACGTGCGACGCAGGGACTTTCGCAGGAACCGGATGCCTGCCCGGGCCCGCGGTCCTCATCCGGGCGGCGAGTTTCCGCGGATCCGTGATGGACTTGGAGATGCTGGCCATCGGCTTGAGGCTCACCTTCGCGCGGAGGATCCCCATTAACTTCCAGTCGGGGCGATCGAACGAGGAGATGCCCGTTGCGGGTGAACGGCGGACGGCCCGAACCACCCCGGGCTTGGACTGCAGAATGGGCCGCTCTTCGATGCTGATTCTTGGCTGCCGGTTCAAGTCTTCGTTCGCGAATTTCGGGTCTGCACGAACCGCCGGAACATCCGAATCCGGCCATCCCGAACCTAGACTACATTCCGGAAAGGCCGTCGACCAGCATTCTGAGTCATTTCCCACGCCCCCCTCCCCAAGGACCTCCCGCTATTTCCCTACTGATGGGACGCCGTTAGCGTGTCCCTGGCGAGCGAGATTTCGCGATTCGACCTCGAATGAATTCCTAGGGGGAGAACGCCGACACCCGTGCAAACGCGTAGGGTTTCTAGTTCTGCCGGGATGGAGGACGATCATGGCTTCAGCTGGACGATTGGTCACTCTTGGACTCCTCGCCCTTGCGGCCTGCTCCGACACTCCCGCCTCCCCGAACCAGGTTCCTGACGCGGCCCCAGGGACCTCAGAATTCCTCTTTCATGCCCGCTCCCGGAAAGACGGAACTCTCACGGAGTCCGTGATCCGCTGGGACGCAACAAAGACCGTCGTCATCCTTTGCGACATGTGGGATGATCACACTTGCAAGGGGGCCGCCCGGCGGGTGGCCGCCATGGTCCCCAAGTTCAACGCGTTCCTCAAAGCGGCCCGGGCCAGGGGGGCGCTCGTCATTCATGCCCCGAGCGACGTCATCGCGTTCTACAAGGACTATCCGCAGCGGCGGCGCGCGACGGAGGCGCCCCCCGCGCGCGCCCCGATGGAGATCATCCGGCGCCCCTTCGACCCCGCTTGTGAAGGGCCTTTTCCCTTCGATAACGAAAAGTGGCACTGCGACTGTCAACCTCAGTGCCCCGACGTGAGGCCATATCCCTGGACGCGTCAGCACCCGGGGATCGAGATCGCCCCGGAAGACGCCATCAGCGCCGACGGCCGCGAGATCTGGAACCTCATGGAATCCAGAGGGCTCACCAATGTGATCATGACGGGAGTCCATACCAACTACTGCATCGTCGCCCGCTCGTTCGGCATCCGTCAGATGGTGATGCTGAAGAGGCCGGTGGTGCTGGTACGCGACATGACCGATTCGCTCTACAACCCGAAGGACGCACCATTCGTACCTCACGACCGCGGGACGGAACTCGTGATCGAGCACATCGAGAAGTATTGGTGTCCTTCGATCCTCAGCACAGACGTGCTGGGAAAGTGATCGCCATTCTCATCGGCGACCTTCACCAGGGACCCGCCAAGCCCCAGTAGATTCCTCAAAAGATCTCTTGCGAAGACTCGACTTCCTGAGCCGCGGCGATATGTGCGATCCCACAAGCCAGATCGCCCAACATCCTCCGGGCACCCAGGGCTTTCCCCGGTCGGACTCTCGTGTCCGGGCCGCCGAGCGCCACCTCACTTCTGGATACTCGTCAGGGCTTGGGCGGCCGCTCGCGGACGTAGGCGTCCGGATTCGCAGTGAGCGCCCGCAGACTGAGGAGAGCGGCCCCCGCCGTGGCGGGCTGCCTCTCCCCTGGCCGCCTGGCCTCGGCGAGTTCAACCGACCAGGCTTCTCAGGGTATCCAAGTGCTTGGGGACGGCCGTCATCGGATCGTCCGTCCCTTCGTGCTCCAAGTTGAGATATCCCCGATACTTCGCCTTCCGGAGAATGTCGATCAGCCGCGGGAGATCGGCAGCCTCCGCCGGCTTTCCCTGCCGGGTGATCTCGGTCTTGAAATGGCAGGTGACCGCGTAAGGGGCGCATCGTTCGATGTCGAGGTAGGGGTCGGGAGTTTGAAAGTTGCCGACGTCGAGGTTCATGCCGAACCAATCGCTCTTGACGGCATTGATGATCTCGAGCGTCCCGTCCGCATCCGAGGTAACGCCTCCGTCGTTTTCCAGAGCTAGAATCACGCCCCGCTTAGCTGCCTGGTCCAGGCAACTTTCGATGCACTCCACGGCCCACTTGCGAGCCTGAGATGCCTCGATGCCCTTGGGGGAGCTTCCGGCAAAAATCCGGACGGTGGGGGCTCCAAGATCCGCGGCCACGTCGATCCAGTGCCGAACGGAGCCGATCTGAACATCGCGGGCATCGCCGGGCGGGAGCGTAAAGCGGTTGCCAATTGGGGCACCGATGATGGTCTGCCCCGAACGGACGGCGTGTCGTTTAAGGCGAGCCAGGATGTCCGAGGTAACAGGCTTCTTGAAATAGTACTCGGTGAGTTCCACGCCGTCCGTGCCCCACTCGGAGCACTTCGTGATGAAGTCCTCAAGGGTCATTTTCGGATTCTTGAGGTCCAGGTAGGTCCGGAAGGAGTAGGCCGCGCATCCGATCTTGAGTCGAAGTCCGGAACGGCCGGATTCCGGACCATGAGCCGCCTCGACGTGTCCGGGGCGCACGGCCGCCCCAAGACCCGCCAATAGAGAAACCTTCATGAAATCGCGACGATCCGCACGGGAGTCCATGATGCCTCCAGGGGTAGCATTTGTTCGCGGGAACCACCTACTCAACCCCTGGAGAGAGGGTCCCGTGTCCCAAAAGCCGAGCTACAGAGATTCATGACGCCATGCCCCCCGAACCTCAGGCAGCTGTATTCAAAGCAACACTGGTCATCCGTGCGACACATTTGGCAGCGGCACGCCGGTGTGAAGGCTCGTCATCCAAATTGAAACACCAACAGGCAGCCCCCGCCAGGCTCTGGACATCTGGCAGGCTGAACGTTATCTGAAAGAATCCGATCTGTTCTTTCCGCCGCGGCACCACCGCTTCATCGGCCCTCGGTCTGGGTACACCAGCAACCTTCTACTGATGGCCACCCTCGCCCAGGAGAACGGCCTCGAGAGCCCTGTGTCATTCCCGGAAATCCCTGCCGATCGGATCATTCGCTGGAACTGTGACGAAATAGGGCCGCAAGACCTCCGCGCGCTTTTCGACGCAGTTTCAAATGAACCGATCGGCAGGGATTTCCGGGAGTGACAAGGCGAAGCTATGAACGGCAGGTTTCGGTTCCCCACGATCAAAGCTCTTGAGAAACGCGCCGTCAGATTCCGTTCTGACCTGTTGTTATCTCGTAAACGTTTCGGCGACGATGGCGGGTCGACTTGTCCCCCGCAGGGACTACTCTTGATCTTGGAGAGCGGGAGCCTTCGATGGTGAAATGGGCGCGACGCATCGGCACGATGGCCTTACTGCTGACCCTCTCTGCCTGCTCGTCCCCTGGGGGAGGAGCTCAGCCGGAGCAGCTCTACTTCTCCAAGGCCGGCGTCCAGGACCGGGAGCTCGTCAGCGACCTGCGGGTCGTGGTGGCGACAGCCGGCGTCCTCTCCGTGGTTGAGCACTGGGACGACCAGGCTACGTATCTTCGGATCTGGACCTATCCCCGAGCCGTCCTCAACGTGCGCGAGAAAATCAGCGCCCTGGGGTGGAAGCGGATCGGGGGTCTTCCCACGCCTTGCACCGAAGGCCTCTACGTCCAGGGACGCCAGCCCTCCCCCGCCGAGTAACGCGATCAAGATTTGCGGCAGAGAAGGAGACGCAAGCCGGAGGGGGAGCGGCCGAAACGATCTATGTTTCTGACTCACGGAAGCTGGCCGCGGTCCCTTCCCATTCCCCAGCGCCATGGACTGGGCAATTGCTCCGTTTCAGAAAGAATACACGTAGGAGATTCGAAACAATTCTCCGAATCCGTGGGGATGGGTAATCGGGAAGTCCACTCCGGCAATCAAGGCATGGGCCGGCGCTGGATCAAGCCGCAGGCCCGGAGTTCCCGTAATGACGGTTCGCCCGTCGGAGCCCTGATTCAGCTGGGTGGTCCCCCCCAGTTCCCCGAAGATCGTGAAGCGTCCCGCTCCGAGAAGGTCCTCCGTCCAGGTCTTCGCCATTGAAAGCACGTACGATAGCTGGTTCTCTCCGTCCCCCGCACCGCGGCCGGATGAATGCTGCAAATTCAAGTCGGCGTACAGGCCGACGCGGTCCAATCCCAACAGCAGATCGAGGTCCTCAAATCCTGCGACACCGAAACCAACCTGGGTCTTGGTGTTATCTACTCCCTTATTGGGGGTCGCGACCTCCACGTTAAAGGCGTAAGATGACTCCGGCAGATCCAGCAGCTGCACCCGGCCAAATACGGTCAGCGCAGCGCCGTTCTCATCAGGACGGCTGAGTTCATCCTCCCACCGGTAATTGCCCAAAAGACCGATCATCCAGACCGTGTCGAGAGGGACCGCCAACCGGAACTCGAGATCGGTCGCCGCATGTGCGGTGCTCCGTTGGATGTCGTTTTCGTAGGTGGCGTTCACGCGCAGGTCGTGCTCAAGGAAATTCCCCCGGACCCGGAGGAGCACCAGGTCCGGAGTCCGGCGCTCCCGGGCTTCTTGAGCCGGGGGGTTCTCCGGAGGGGATTGAGCCAGGTCCCCGGGCAGATCCTCCAGCAGCCCTCGGTCCTGGACAGCGGTCAACAGCCACAGTGCTCCGCAAACCGCCGACATCATCATGAGCTCATTCCCTCCTCCACGAGGACGAATCCGGAACCGTCCCGCACCGGATCTTCGACCGGGGGAATCCGGGGCGATTCCAAGTCGGAACGGAGCAACGGGTCACACTGCGCAGTAGCGCGTCCATCCCTGACCGCGGATTATCCTCAGAATATCCTCAGAACAGCTAAAGAAGCGACGATTGATCGGGGACCCGACTCCTTGCCGTACTCTTGAATGGCCCAAAGGGCCGCTCGTGATTAAACCTTTGGATTCGACGGCGGGAACGTCTTCGTCAGCACCGGAGGAACGCGGGGAGCAGAGATCGGCCTTTATCTTTGCCGGCAGATCGTCGAAGCTCCCGGCGGAAGCGTGCGCTGTCTGGGGGGCCGAGAATGAGCCCGGGGCCCGTTTTGTCATTTCCTTGCCCGCCCGGGCCATCGGCCATGCCGCGTGCCGCCGCGGGCTGTCGGTCTACAACGGCACGCTGGCCGATGTGCTTGAAAAGCTCCATGCCTCGCGTGCGGACGGAACGTATCGGAAAGCCTCTCGACGAGTGACCTCGCCGGATCTGCTCCTCCTCGATGACGCGGGGTTCTCAGATCTCGATCGCGAGTACGCCAACGAGATGTTTCGACTTGTCTGCGCGCGGCATCGGCAGCGGTCGACGATTGTGGTTACGAACCTCCCATTCAAAGAATGGGGAGAATTCATGCCCTCGCCCGCGCAGGCCGTTGCGATCGCCGACCGGCTTATCGATCAGGCGACGATCTTGCGATTTACGGGTAAGCCCTACCGGCAGGCGCGCGACATCCACGGCGCGCCACTCGACGGCGAGTAGATCTCCATCTGCTCTACTTCTTCAATGATCGTAGCCGAGCGACTGCTGCCTTAGCTTCAATAGATTGGCGCGCTTGCGACGGTCCCTTCGAGAGCTCATCGAGGACTTCGAATGCTCCCAAGAGCTCAAGCGCCCAGATTGCGCGATGACGACGGACCGTACTTAACGACACAATGGGCGTAGCCTGCTGCGTCTCGGCGATCATCCTCGCGCGGCCTTTGGCTTCGTCGCTCTGGGTTGCTTCAATGGCGCTCCAAACCGTTGGGTCGTGTAATGAATCCTCAAACTCACGGGATGCTTTGTCGCGAAGAACTACGTCATCGTTGGAAAGGTCGGCAATGAACCGCTTCAATCGATCGGGGTCGAGGGTCCGTTCCACCAAGCGCCTGTGGAGGTAGGTGATCGCTGCCTGACCACCACCCGCTAGCATTCGGATCGCTTTGTAGGCAACCCCGCCATCCTTGTCGGAGAGCTGCTCCCGCAGCTTCTCAAGATCCTTCTCCGCGAACTCTCGGAGTGTATCCGGCACGAGCTGCCACACGCGCCGCAAAATGAGACCGATGCATGTCCTTGAGTCCGTGGTGCCTGGGGGGGGAATCGAACCCCCATGACCTTGCGGCCATCGGTTTTTGAAACCGACGCGTCTGCCAATTCCGCCACCCAGGCCGATTGAGTGCCAGTAGTTTACAACTTCCTCGGTTTCGAGGCAGCGTTTTGTGCCGTAGTTGTGCCGTCTCTGCTAGTCCCTTTCTTTCCGACTTGAATTCACGTTTTTCTGTCACTTCCAGCAACCTCTACGACATTGGTCAAATGGAGAGCTGCCGGGTGCTGTTGCCTGGCCGGGTGGTGTTTAAGGGGGTTGCAGAGATGTACAGGGTCCCGAAGGTCATTTGCCGCGCCCATCACATCGAGTACATCGTAGGATCGACGGTCCACATTAACGGCGAGTCCCCGAGACGGCATCTCCGGTGCCCGGAGGAAGGCTGCGCGGTGGCCGCCGGCAAGTTCTGCAGCAGGTGCCGAGAGCTAATCCGGACTGAACGGCGGCCGGAACACGACCACGGCACTCATGACGGGCGGGCGGAGGCGATGATCGTCGCCTTTTAATGCTTATTCGTGGGAAGGGTTTTCAGAGAGGGACACAAGAATTGCACATCACTCCGGCTTGCCCATGGCCTTGCATTCCATCTCATACTTTCTCTGGAGAGGCTTGAACAGCCAGCCTTGGAGAAGAAGGGCCCCAATCGCGACGGGAAGACTCCACTTCAGGGCCCGATTTCCCAGGCTCCACCCAGCAATCGTCAGGCTCAGACCCGCGCCGGTGATCAAGCCCACCAATTGCTGCTGGTAGATCTCGTAGCGGGGCAGAACGAACCATCGGGTCCGTAGCGCCGCCGGAAGAAGGTTCTGAGCCTCCCGGAGTTCACCTGTAAAAGGGCTAGCATCTGCTGTGCGGCGTTCCATGGATTGCCTCGTTGGGAAAAGACTCATACCCGAACTTCGGCGGGAGTAAAGGTCCGCCATCCATCCTAGCACATTCCTCCTGCAAGACGGCGGGGGTATTGTCGAGCTCGATCTCCGTAATGAAGACTAGACCGTCTTCGAGCGGGGATACCGAGAGCCGTGGCAACTAGAGGACCCCGCCGATGTAGACGAATGGGTCGGTTGCGGGAGCCTGAAAGGCGCTCGCTTTCTCGATCCCGAACTCGGTAATCGAGAATTCAATCGCCGACTCTTCCGTCGGGAGAACCTTCTTCAGTTCCCCTCCGTAGACCACAAGCCAGCGGCCGGGGTTACCATCGCTCCCACCCGGGCGAGG
>DATGFI010000023.1:0-4744 GCA_035309205.1 Planctomycetota bacterium
ATGTTGTGCGTCACGATCACTATCGTATAGTCCCTGCGGAGTTCCTGCATCAGCTCTTCGACCCGCCCCGTCGCGACCGGATCCAGGGCCGAACAGGGCTCGTCCATGAGCAGCACCTCCGGGCCGACCGCAAGCAGCCGCGAGATGCAGAGCCGCTGCTGCTGCTCGGCCGACAGCGAAAGGGCGTTCCGGTCCATCCGGTCCTTGAGTTCGTCCCAGAGGCCCGTCGCGCGCAGGGATCGCTCGACCGACTCTACCACGACGCCGTTGGTCACCCCGTGGACCTTGGGGCCGTAGGCCACGTTCTCGTAGACCGACAGCGGGAAGGGATTGGGGCGCTGGAAGACCATGCCGACCCGCTTCCGCAGGCGCGCCAGATCGGTGCCCCGGTCGTAGATGTTCTTTCCGTCGAGGAGGATCTGTCCGTCCGCGCGGAAGCCGCGGATGCGGTCGTTCATCCGGTTGAAGCAGCGCAGGAGCGTCGACTTCCCGCAGCCCGACGGTCCGATCATCGCCGTGATGCGCCGCGACGGGATGTTGAAGCTGACGCCCTTCAGGGCGTGGAAGCTCCCGTAGTGGACGTTGAGCGCGTCCACTCTGATCTTGGAGTCCAGGGACGCCGGCTTAGCCAAAGCGTCCGCTGATGTAATCATGGGTGATCTTCTCCTTCGGGTTCACGAAAATGTTCTGGGTGGGGCCGACCTCGACCAGTTTCCCCTGGAGGAAGAAGGCGGTCCGATCGGCCACGCGGGAGGCCTGCATGACGTTGTTGGTCACCAGGATGACGGTGAGCTCCTTCTTGAGCTCCTGCAGGGCCTCCTCGATCTTCGCCGTCGAGATCGGATCCAGGCCGGAGCAGGGCTCGTCGAGGAGGAGGACGTCGGGCTGCAGCATGAGGCTGCGGGCCAGGCACAGCCGCTGCTGCTGTCCGCCGGAAAGCGCCTGGGCGGAGAGGCCCAGACGGTCCTTCACCTCGTCCCAGAGGTACGCCGACTTGAGGCAGGTCTCCATTCGGTCGTCCAGCCGGTCGCGGCGGCCGTCGAGCCGCGGACCCAGTTCAAGATTCTGGACGATCGAGCCCGGCAGCGCGACGGGAACTGCGAAGACCATGCCCATGCGGCGCCTCAGCACCGCGACATCCACCGGCTCGTGGTAAAGGTCGGTCCCGCGGAACAGCGCCTGGCCGTCGCAGCGGAAGCGCGGGTCGAAATCGTTCATCCGGTTCAGGCTGCGCAGGAGGGTGGTCTTGCCCCCGCCCGCCGGTCCGATGATGCCGATGATTTCGTTCGGACGGACCTCGAGCGTGATCTTCTCGAGCGACGGCGTGTCGCCGTACCAGGCGGAGAAGTTCCGGAACTCGATGACGGGCTTCACGTGGATCGAAGCCTCCGACGGATGCGCGAACGGATCAGGACCGCCGTGAAGTTCAGCGCGAAGGTGACGGAGAGCAGCACGAAGACCGTCGAGTAGAGGACCGGCTTGGTCGCCTCGACGTCCGGCGACTGGGTGGCCATGACGTAGACGTGGTAGCCGAGTTCCATGAACTGGTCGTTGAGCTTGGTGGGCAGGTGCGGCAGGTAGTAGGCGGCCCCGGTGAACATGATGGGCGCGACTTCGCCCGCCCCCCGCGAGATGGCCAGGATGGTCCCCGTCAGAACCCCGCCGATCGACTGCGGCAGGACGACATAGCGGACGACCTGCCAGCGCGTCGCCCCCAGGGCGTAGGCGGCTTCCCGGTAGCTGCGGGGCACGGCCCGGAGCGATTCCTCCGTCGCGACCACCACCGTGGGCAGGGTGAGGATGGCGAGCGTGAGCGAGGCCCAGAAGATGCAGGGCTGCCCGAAGGTCAGTTTGCCGCCGAAGAACAGCGCGTCGATCGAGCCTCCGGTGAACTCGACGAAGAGTCCCAGCCCGAAGAGCCCGAAAACGATCGCCGGCACGCCGGCGAGGTTCTGCAGGGCCAGAGGGATGAGGTGGACGAGCTTCGAGTCCTGGCGGGCATACTCCTGCAGGTAGATCGCCGCCGCGACCCCCAGCGGCACCACCGCAAGGGTCATCAGGATCACCAGGAGGACCGTGCCGAAAATCGCCGGGAAGATGCCGCCCTCGGTCATGCCCGCCTTGGGCGGCTCCGACAGGAACGTCCAGGAGATGCCCGGCAGGCCGTGGATCACGATGTCGCCCAGGATGATGGCGACCATGACGAGAATCAGCAGGCAGGCCACGCCCGTCAGGGTCGTGAAGGCCGCCGCGATGACCTTGATCCAGCGTCCCATCAGCCCGACAGCTTTCTCTTGAGGCGGCCCACGTAGGCGTGACCGGCCAGGTTGAGCAGGAACGTAATCAGGAAGAGCGCGGCGCCGATGAAGAAGAGCACCCGGTAGTGGGGATCGCCGTGCACGACCTCGCCCAGCTCCGCGGCGATCGTCGCCGAAAAGCTTCGGAAGGAGTGCGTCGGATCGAGCGAGAGGGTCGGCGCGTTGCCGCTGGCCATCAGGACAATCATCGTTTCGCCGATTGCGCGGCCGGCGCCCAGCACGCAGGCCGCAAAGACGCCGGGCGTCGCCGCCGGGAGCACCACGCGCCAGGCCGTCTGCCAGGTGTTGGCGCCCAGGGCCTGCGACCCGTCGCGGAAGGACTGCGGCACGGCCGAGAGGGCATCCTCGGAGACGGTGTAGACGATCGGGATGACCGCCAGGGCAAGACCAATCCCGGCGGTGACGGCGTTCAAGCGGTAGAGGAGGCCGAACGAGGCCTGCAGCCACGAGGCCAGGACCATGAGGGCGAAGAACCCGATCACGACCGACGGAATTCCGGCCAGGAGCTCCACCGCCGGCTTGATGACTTCCCGCACGCCCTGCGGGGCGAACTCCGAGGTGAAGATGGCCGCACCGACCGCGATCGGGAGGGCGATCAAAAGAGCGACGATCGTGACCTTGAGGGTGCCGATCAGGAGCGGCAGGAGCGAGTACTTGGGCACTTCGGAGACGGGCTGCCAGGCATATCCGGACTCCCGCTGGGGCACCAGCATCTTCCCGAGGGTGACTTCCTTATGCACCTCGGAGGACGTCAAGAGCGGCACCGCCTCCTTCCCCACGAAGAAGAAGATGAGGATGACCGAGGCGATGACGATCCAGCCGCTGGACCGGATGAAGAGCTCCATCAGCGCTTCCAGCCGGCGGGTCTTCCCCGTCCGAAGGATCGACTCAGGGTTTTGCAAGCGCGCTCCAGGACTTCGCTTTGCCGGTGTAGATGGCCTTCAGCTGGTCGAGCGAAATCTCCTGGAGCGGACTGGACTCGTGGACGAAGACCGCCAGGCCGTCCATGGCCACGGCGAATTCCACCGCGTCCTTGCCCTGCTTTTCCTTGACCTGTTCCTTCTCCTTGGGCTTCATCGGCCGCGAGGCCTGACAGATGTTCGTCGAGCTGTTGATCAGCGCCGCGATGCCCACGCCGGAGCCGCCCCCGGTGACCTGGATCGTGATGTCCGGATGGGCGCGCATGTAGTTCTCCGCCCAGCGCTGGCCCAGGATGACCATCGTATCGGAGCCCTTCATCGTGATCGTCGCCTTGCCGGCGGGCGAGGGGCCCGGATCGGCCATCCGGTCCTTCTCCGGCAGCGGATAGTAGCCGACGTCCCAGCAGACCTTCTGGCCGGCGGGGCTGCGGGTCCAGTCGATGAAATGCTTGATCGCGCCTTCGGGAGCGCCGGCGGTGTAGAAGTACAAATACCGGCTGATGGGATAGGTTCCGTTCACCACGTTTTCGAGGCTGGGCTCGATCGCGGGCGAGGAGGCGTCCTTCTTCACCTTAAGAGCGCGAACGCCTTTGACGTAGCCGATCCCGCCGTAGCCGATGGAACGCTTGTCCTGGGAGACCGCCTGGATGACCGCCGCGGTGCCCGGCAGCGTCATCACCTCGGCCGCGAAATCGGCGTTTCCCAGCACGTGCTCCTTGAAATACATGTACGTGCCAGAATTGTTCTCGCGCCCGTAAGCCACGATGGTGTCGTTGTTGGCCGAGGAGCCCTCGCCGCACCCCAGCGCCGCCCAGAACAGCACTGCCGCCATTCGTTTGATCATTCGGACCCTCCTGGCACGGCATCTTCCCCGGGTCCGATGAATGAGCCGCAAAGATTACGTAAAGGAATTGCTAAGATCCAAGATGGCCTGCAACTCCTTGGGGCCCAATAGATTCCTTCCCTCCCGGACGGCCCGAGCGAGTGCTAGCTTCGGCTTGCCGCCGGGAAGCGGCCGTGATGCCGGGCGCCCGGAGGCCGCACGCTCATTCCCGGACGAGCTTCTCGTAGTGCAGGGTTTGGCGCTTCAGGGCCGCCTGGTAGCGGGCGTGGCGTCCGTCGTCGAAGGGAACCGGCGGGCCGAATTCGGCGGGGAGGTCCTCCGCGCGCGGAATGAGCCCCAGCGCCTCCAGCGTGATCAGCGCCGCGCCGCGCGACGAGGCCTCCGGTTCCGCGGACGGGAGGAGCGGCCGGCCCAGGGCGTCCGCCAGGATCTGCGTCCAGGCCGGAGACTTCACCAGCGCCCCGCCCGACGTCACGATCTCCAGGATCTGGGGGAAGGAGGCCCGCAGGAGGGCGTGGATCAGGGCGAACCGGAGCGCGACCGCCTCCATCCCAGCCCGCAGGATCTCGACCGGCTTGGTGTCCAGGCGAAGACCCGAGATCGAGGCGCGGGCGTGTGCCGCCCAACCGGGGCTGCGCTCCCCCGCCAGGAACGGAAGGAAC
>DATGFI010000024.1:0-9939 GCA_035309205.1 Planctomycetota bacterium
GGAGCGGATCGACGGCGAACTCCGCGACGGGAATGCCCTTGGCTTTGCGCCCGCCGCCGGACTTCTTCGCTTTGGCCATGCGTCCTCCTGCCTCTTAGGGAAGCACCGATGCCCGGCGGCGACAAGAAAATTCTATGCCCCTCTGGGGTCGAGCGGTGGCCGCCGGTCCGGCCTCGCGAGGGGCGCGGGGCGGGGACGGCGCTCCGGGGGCCCGCGGACTGGCGGGCGTTCCGGCTCCCCGCGGGGGTGCTCCCCCTTGGCGGCGGCCGCCGTCCGATCCGGGGGGATCCGCCTCGCCGCCCCAGGCCCGCGGCAACCCGACTCCGCCCGGAGCGCCCGGAGCCATGGCTGCGATATACATGGCTGCTATAGCTATTGACCCTTGCGTCGGAGTCCGTATAATCTTGGGTTCCCATGCGCCCCCCTCTCATCGCCGGAAACTGGAAAATGAACGGGCTCCTGAAGGACGCCCGCGATCTCGCCGCCGGTCTCCGCAAGGAGCTGGGCGACAACGCGGGGGGGCCCGAGGTCCTGGTCTGCCCCCCATTCCTGGCCCTGGAGGCCGTCCATCAGATCCTGGCGGGCAGCCCGATCCGGCTTGGGGCCCAAGACGTCCACTGGGAGGCCAAGGGCGCCTTCACCGGGGAAGTCTCCCCGGCCATGCTCCAGGAGGTCGGCGTCGCCGCCGTGATCGTCGGGCACAGCGAGCGGCGGCATGTCATGGGCGAGACCAACGAAATGGTCAACCGGAAGCTCAAGGCCTGCCTCGCGGCCAACCTCCAGCCGATCCTCTGCATCGGCGAACTCCTCGAAGAGCGCAACATGGGGGTCACCCGCGAGGTCGTGGAGCGCCAGATCTCCAAAGGCCTCGACGGCCTGACGCCCGACGAGGTCGCCCGGCTCGTCCTGGCCTACGAGCCCGTCTGGGCGATCGGCACCGGCAAGACCGCCACGCCGCGCCAGGCCGAGGAAGTCCACCATTATGTCCGCAAGCTGATCACCCAGAGGGCCGGCGAGGCCGTCGGCCAGGGAATCCGCATCCTGTACGGCGGCTCCGTCAGCCCCGACAACGTCAAGGAGCTCATGGCGGAAGAGGACATCGACGGCGCCCTGGTGGGCGGTGCGAGCCTCAAAGTCGACTCCTTTGTGAAGATCGCGAGGTACAAATCATGATTGCCCTGCTCGCTGGAACCTTCGTGGGAACCCTGCTCAGCATCCTGTTCGTGATCATCTGCCTGCTGCTCATCTTCATGGTTGTTATCACGCCTTCCCAGGAAGGCGGCATGGCGGCGGCCTTCGGAGGCATGGGCAGCGACTCGTTCTTCGGCACCAAGGCGCACCAGCACATCAACAAGTTCACGGTGTTCCTGGCAGTGTCGTTCCTCGTCCTGGCTTTCTGCATCAACTGGACGAACAAGGGCGGCGTGGCGGCCGCGACGCCCGACGGCAAGCCCAAGAGCGAAGTCGAAGAGAAGATCAAGAACCTGCCTCCGTCGAACAAGCCGGGGGAGCCGGGTCTTCCTCCCACGCCGAAGAAATGAACAGCATGACCGGATTCGGCAGCGCCTCCCTGAGGGAACGCCGGATGGACATCGACGTCGAGGACCGTTCGGTGAACCATCGCTTCCTGACGATCAAGCTGAGCGTGCCCGACAGCCTGTCGCGGCACGAGAGCGAGATCGAGCAGCTGGTGCGCGGGCGGCTGGGCCGCGGCAGCGTGACGGTCAGCGTCTCGGTCAAGGTCCCCCGCACGGTGGAATCCTCGTTGCCGGACCTGAAGACC
This sequence comes from Planctomycetota bacterium, assembly GCA_035309205.1. Taxonomy (GTDB): domain Bacteria; phylum Planctomycetota; class MHYJ01; order MHYJ01; family JACPRB01; genus JACQFK01. Next base: position 1,784 of record DATGFI010000024.1, read on the forward strand.
TTCAAAGCCTATGCGAAGCAGCTGCGGGACGTCCAGAAGGCCCTCGGCCTGAAGGGGGAGATCTCGATGGAGCACCTCCTGGCCGTCCCGTCCCTGTGGTCCAATGGGGTGGCTGAGACGGACGAGGAGCTTTGGCCCCGGGTCCGGAAGCTCCTGCCGAAGGCGCTCGATCTGCTCGTGGAGACCCGGGAGCGGGAGGGCCAGAAGATCGCCGGCGCCTTCAAGACCCACCTCGAGTCGATCGAAGCGCGCCTCGGGAGGGTGGAATCGCGCGTGCCGGCCGTGGTGGACTCCTATCAGAAAAGGCTCGACGACCGGATCCAGCAGCTGCTTACCCAGCGCGGCCTGGAGGCCGCGAAACTGGACATCGTGAAGGAAGTGGCGATCCACGCCGACCGTTGCGACACCAGCGAGGAGATCCAGCGTCTCCGGTCGCACATCGGCGAGTTTCGAAAGATCATCGCCCAGAAAGGCCAGCTGGGGCGGCGGCTCGACTTCCTGACCCAGGAGATGGGCCGGGAGACGAACACGATCGCGTCGAAGGCGAACGACGGCGAGATCGCGGCATCGGCCATCGACATGAAAGCCGAGCTCGAGAAGATCAAAGAGCAGGTGGAGAACGTTGAATAGGGGCACGCTCTTGGTCATTTCCGGCCCCTCGGGGGTCGGGAAGTCCACGATCGCCAAAAAGCTCAGGGAGATCCCCGGCGTCGTCCGCGTGATGACGACCACGACGCGGAAAAGGCGCCCGCAGGAGGCGGACGGAAGGGACTACCGCTTCCTGACGCCCGAGGCCTTCGAATCGGAGGTCCAGGCCGGGGGGTTCCTGGAGTACGCGCAGATCGACGGCAATTTCTACGGAACGCCGAAGGCCGCGATCGAGAAGGAATTGTCGAGGGGAAAGGTGGTGCTGGTCGACATTGATACTCAGGGCGCCAGGAGCGTCCGGGACCTGAAGCTCCCGGCGTTCTTCGTCTTCATCGCCCCTCCGGACATGGCCGAGCTCAGGAAGCGGCTGGAAGGACGGAAGACGGAGGGCCCTGAGGCGTTGAAGATGAGGCTGGACCGCGCGGAGCGCGAGATGGCCCAGAAAGAAACGTACGACGCGGTCGTGGTGAATACGACCGTGGAACGGGCGGTGGACGAGATCCTCGCGCTCGCCCGGGCGCGAAACCTGCTTGGCTGATTTGGAGGCGACATGACCCAGAACTACACCGAGATCGATCAGCTCGCCGAGAAGTTCGGCGGCCGTTACAAGCTGACCGTGCTCATCCAGAAGCGTCTCAAGGAGCTCGTCAAGGGCGGCCAGAAGCTGGTCGACCTCGAGGACCGGAACCTCATCAATATCGTGATGGAGGAGATCCGCCAGGGCAAGGTCACGTTCGAGGGTCTCGAACTCGGCGACGGCAAGGACGAGGGCAAGAAGTCCAAGAAGAAATCGGAGTAAGGAGCCCCGGTGGCCAGCCCAAAGTCCGGCGCGCTCAAGGGGAAGGAGATCGTCGTCGGGGTGACCGGCTCGATCGCCGCCTACAAGGCCGCCGAAGTCGTCTCGCAGCTCGTCCAGCGCGACGCCGGCGTGACCGTGGTCATGACCCGTGCCGCGACGCAGTTCGTCGGCCCGCTTACGTTCCAGACCCTCACCCGGCGGCGGGTCATGATCGAGCAGTTCGACCTCGAGAGCGTGGTGGATCCCACCCACATCACGCTCACCGACGAGGCCGACCTGGTCGCGGTCGTCCCCGCCACGGCGAATTTCCTGGCCAAGGCCGCGCATGGCATCGCCGACGACATGCTCACATCCCTCCTCCTGGCGGTCGACTGCCCGGTCCTGGTCGCCCCCGCGATGAACGACCGGATGTGGAAGCATCCCGCCGTCCAGGAGAACATCGGGATCCTCAAGAAGCGCGGCTACCGCTTCGTCGACCCCGACAGCGGCTTCCTCGCCTGCGGGACCTACGCGAAAGGCCGCCTGGCCAACCCCGCCCAGATCCTCGAGGACATCGTCCGGTGCGTGTCCTAGTCACGGCCGGGCCGACGCGCGAGTACCTCGACGACGTCCGTTTCCTCTCCAACGCCTCCAGCGGCAAGATGGGCTTCGCCTGCGCGTCGGCTGCAGCCCGGGCGGGCCATCAGGTGGTCCTGGTCACGGGCCCGGTCGCCCTCCCCGATCCGGAGGGAATCCGGACGATCCGGGTCGAGAGCGCCCTGGAGATGCATCGCGCGGTCATGAAGGCCTACCCGGCGATCGACGCCGCCATCGCGACGGCGGCCGTCGGCGATTACCGCCCCGCCGCGCGCGTGGCCGGCAAGCTGAAGAAGCAGTCCGGCGCGCTCACGCTCCGGCTCGTCCGCACCCCCGACATCCTGGAGGAGATGGGGGCGAAGAAGGGGAGGCGCGTCCTGGTCGGCTTCGCGCTCGAGGTGCAGGATGCCGCCCGGCAGGCCCTGCTCAAGTACAAGAAGAAGAATCTCGACTACATCATCCTGAACTCGCCGCGGACCTTCGCCGCCGACACGATGGACTGCCGGATCTATAAGGACGGCGCGGTGGTGAAGCGCTTCCGGGGTGCCTCGAAGAACGCCGTCGCGCGCTGGATCGTCTCGATCCTTGCGCCGCCGCCCGCCTGAGGAGTTCCCCGTCTCCCGGCGGGGACCGGAATCGAAGTTGCGCAGAACGGTCCGGCGCCTGATAAGCTCAGTCTCCGGAAGGCGCCCCGGAGCTCGATTTCGAAAGGGATTCGACATGACTCCTGGAATGCACTTCGCGATCTCCTACGAACAGGCGATGAAGCTCCTCCAGTGCAGATCTGACGACGAGCTCGCCTCGATGGTCGAGGAGGAGATCGAGGAGGTGTCGGACGAGGACAACTCGTTCCAGACCGACAGGGCCTGGGATCCGATCCACCGCTGCCTGTCCGACGGCTCGCTCGACGTCCGTCGCGGCACGCGGCCGCTGAACCTGGCGATCTTGGGCGGAAACATCCTGAACCGGGGTGCGGACCACGTCGTCGTCCTCCTGACGCCGACCGAAGTGAAGGAGGTGGCCGAGGCGCTGTCGCAGGTGACGGAAGACTGGATGAAGAAGAAGTACTTCGAACAAAGCTTCCCCGGCCATGCGGGCAGGAAGTCCCAGGAGGAGTGGGAGCACACCTGGGGCTCGTTCGACGGCCTGCCTCAATTCTTCGCCAACGCCGCCGCCCGCCAGCGGCATGTCATCTTCACGGTGGATCCGTAATTCGGCGCTTTTTCGGAACTATCCGGAGGATCCCTTCGTCCAACGGGGAGAGTCCTTGGGAGGAGACTGCCATGAGGAAGTTTGTTCTTCTGGCAGTTGGAGCGGGCATCGCGATCCTGCCGGCGGCGGCGGGCGCCCAGCAGCCTGGCGAGCGCTGGCAGATCCATGAGTGGGGGACTTTCACCGCCCTCCAGAACGAGACCGGACATCCCCTGGGCTGGATCAATACCGAGGACGAGCCGGTCCCGAGCTTCTGCCATCGACTGAGTCACTCACTCCTGGTCCCCGTCGACGACCTGGCCCCCACATTCTTCAAAGACGCCCCCCGGGCGCATCCCGACGTCATCCTCCGCCTGGAAACGCCGGTCCTCTATTTCCACCCGCCCGCCTCGGCCACGTTGCCCCAACAGGTCGATGTCAAGGTCGAGTTCCGCGGCGGCTGGCTGACGGAGTACTATCCGGACGCGAACGTGGGCGCCCCGGGGCTGACGACCCGCTCCTTCCAGTACGGGCACATCAACGCGAGCACCCAGGGAAGCCTGGAATGGAAAGGCCTGCAGATCGGCAAGGAAGGGACCTTCCCCGCGACGGAGGATCCGGTATGGCTCTCCCCCCGGAACGTGAGAGCGGCGTCCCTCACCGCCGCGGGGGGCGAGTCCGAACGCTTCCTCTTCTACCGAGGTGTCGCGTACACGCAGGCCCCCCTGCTCGTCCAGCGTTCCGGAGACGGTACATCCCTGAATCTCGAGAGCTGGCTCCCCGACGCGCTCAAGAACCAGGTTCCTCTGCGGATCCCCCGCCTGTGGCTGGCGGACATTCGGGAAGACGGGACGACCGGATTCCGCACCCTGCCTCCGCAGAAGATCGCGACCACGACCATCGCCTCGATGACCACGATCCGATCGACCTTCGAGCCGAAGGACTACTCGCTGGCCCGGCTGAGCGCGCTGCGCTCCGAGATGCATGACGGTCTGGTCGCCGAAGGGCTCCATTCCGACGAGGCCGAGGCCCTCTTGAACACCTGGGACGCCTCGTATTTCCGCAGTTCGGGCCTGCGCCTCTTCTTCCTCGTGCCCCGCGCCTGGACCGACTATGTGCTGCCGCTTCGGACGTCGCTCGACGCGGACGTCAAGCGCGTCATGATCGGCCGCCTGGAGCTGATCACGCCCGACCAGCGGCGCTGCCTCCAGCGCATCGCGGAGACGAAGGCGCCCACCTCCGCCTGGTTCGAGGAATGGACGGCCCGGAATCCCGACGCCTGGAAGCGCTACCAGCAGAAGCGCGAAGAAGGGAATCTCCGAGCCCTCCGGGAGGAGAAGATCGAGATTCCCGACGACTACCGCGCGTACCTCGAGCTGGGCCGGTTCCGGAACGCGATCGTCCTGGATGAATTCCAGCGAACCCAGGGAGAAGGCCTCCGGAAGTTCATCGACGCGTACGACCTGCACGAAGCCCGGGTCGGCGACAAGCCGGCGAGGGAGCGCTGAAACCACCGAACCCAAAAGGCGGTATCCTGGTCTGAACATGACCATGAACCGCCTCTGGCTCTTCCTCCTGCTGGCCCTGCCCGCGTGGCCGCAGGATCCCCCGCAGGCCCCTGCGGTCGTGGACCCCGCCGGGGCCGGGATCGGCCGCGCCTATACCGACTCCGCCATCCTGGCCGCCCTGCAGGACGCGAAGGCCCTCGTCGTCGCCTTCAGCGGCCCCGACTGCCCGGTCTCCCGGCTGTACAGGCCCCGCCTCGACCGGCTCACGAAGGACTACGCTCCCAAAGGGGTGCGCATCCTCACCGTCTCGAGCGACGACAAGGGCTTCGTCGCCCTGTTCGGACCCGACCGCACCACGGAGGTCTTCGTGGTGGACTCCAAGGGCGTGCTCCGGTACCGGGGCGCGGTCGACGACCAGTATGGCATCGGCTACACGAAGGAGGCGCCTTCCCGGAGCTATCTCGTCGACGCGATCGAGGCGGTCCTCGCCGGCCGGACCCCGCCGATTCCCGCGACCGAGGCCCCGGGCTGCGCGGTGGAGAAGGCGGCAAAATCCGCGCCGAGCGTCCTTCCCGGGAAAATCACGTTTCACAAGGACGTCGAGCCGATCTTCCAGAGGCGCTGCGTCGAATGCCACCGTCCCAATGAGATCGGCCCGTTCTCGCTGCTCCGGTACGACCGGGCGAAGTCTTCGGCGAAGCAGATCAAGGACGTGGTCCTCAGGCGGCGCATGCCCCCCTGGCACGCCGATCCGAAGATCGGCGAATGGAAGAACGACCGCCACCTGTCTCCGCAGGAGATCGGCACGATCGCCGGCTGGGTCGATGCCGGAGCTCCGGAAGGGGATCCGAAGGAGGCGCCGGCCGCGCCGAAGTTCGTCGAGGGCTGGCACATCGGCACGCCGGATGCGACCTGGTCGATCCCCCGCAAGGAGCACGTTCCCGCGGAGGGCACCGTCCCGTACCGCAACTTCTTCGTCCCGACGCTGCTCAAGGAGGACAAGTGGGTCCACGCGGTCGAGGTCCGGCCCGGCGCGCGCCAGGTCGTCCACCACGTGCTGGTCTTCGTCCTCTATCCGCTCAACCGGCTGAAAGAGCAGCCCCGGCTCGACGGGCTCAACGGCTACGTGGGGATCTACGTCCCGGGCGAAGGCCCGACGACCTATCCGGAAGGAATGGGCAAGTACGTCCCCGCCGGCGCAACCCTGGCCTTCCAGATTCACTACACGACCAACGGCGAAGCGGCCGACGATCAGACCCAGATCGGCTTCATCTGGGCGAAGTCCAGGCCGCCGCAGGAGGTCGTCACTCACAGCGTTAGCAACCAGCGGCTCCGCATTCCCGCCGAGGCCGCGGACCATCCGGAGGAAGCGGCCTTCACCTTTCCGCGCGACGCGAAGATCCTGAGCTTCCTCCCCCACATGCACGTCCGCGGGAAGGCGTTCAAGTATGTCGCGGTCTCGCCGGAGGGCACGGAGGAAGTCCTGCTCGACGTCCCCCGTTACGACTTCAACTGGCAGACCTGCTACCGTCTGAGGGAGCCCAAGGCGGTCCGGAAGGGAACCACCATCCACGCCTACGCGCGCTTCGACAATTCCCGGGGCAACCCCGCCAATCCCGACCCCTCGAAGGAGGTCCGCTGGGGGCAGCAGACCTGGGAGGAGATGCTGGTCGGATACCTGGACTACGTGAACGACTGAGCCGCCAGGCTCCCCTTCGGGACTCTATTTCTTCTTGGGCGGGTCCATGTACCGCCCGAGCGTATCGACGATCTTCTTGCGCAGCTCGATCGGATTGATTTTCCCGTTCGCCCGGTAGAGCACCTTGCCGTCGGCGCCCAGGAGGACGGTATAGGGGAGCGAGGCGTCCCAGTCCTTGTCGAAGGCGGCGAGCTGCTTGTACTTGTCGGTCCCCGCCAGAAGGTAGTTTCTCGACGAGCACGCGAACTTCTTCAGCAGCTTCTCGACGTCCGGCTTCTCGTCCGGATAGTTCGCGGCGACGGTGAGCATCTCGAAGGCGCGGTGACGGTACATGCGGTTGATGTCGACCAGATCGGGCATCTCCTCGAGGCAGGGGACGCAGGTCGTCGACCAGAAGTTGACCAGGCGGAGCTTTCCCGAGTCGTTTTTCGCCAGGGCGGCGAGCCCAGCCTCGTCGATGGGCGTCACGGAGACCGGCTCGGCGGCGACCTTCTCCAGGTACTTCTTCACGGAATCCTCCTTCGACGCCCACTTCGTCGAGCAGCCGAAGGCCGGGGTGGTCTTCACCTCGACCTCCCTGCCGGCGAGCATGGCGTCGAGCGCGATCCGCAGATCCTGGACCTTCACGAACTCCGGGCGCTCGCTGTCGTCGATCCGGCCCGCGTAGCAGAGCTTGCGCGCCTCGTCGAACACGAAGACGTGGGGCGTGGCCTTGCAGCCGTAGGCCCTGGCGGTGCTCTGGGTCGCGCCGTCGTCGATGTACGGGAAGTTGAAGGCCTTTTCCTTGGCTCGGATCTTCATCTCCTCGAACGAGTCGCCCAGTTCCGTGTAGCCCAGCTCGTCAAGTCGCAGGCCTTTGGTGCTGTTGGGCTGGATCCCGACGAGAGCGAGGCCCTTGGGCCGGTAGTCCTCGACGATCTTCTTCACCCGATCCTCATAGGCCTGGGCCGTCGGGCAATGGTTGCTCGTGAAGAGGACGACGAGGATCTTCGCGTCCTTGAAGTCGGCCAGGAAGTAGGTCTTCCCGTCCACGCCGGGCAGGCTGAAGTCGGGCGCCGCGGCGCCGATGGCGAGGGGCCGGAGCGCTTCCTCCTGGAGGGACGCCCCGGTCGCGAGCGCGAGGAGGATGCCGATCGCCGTCACGGATCTCATGATCAAATCCTTCTCAATCCCTGTCATCCCCGCCTCTTCCCGCCGGGCGGGCTCCCGGAAACACCCGCCTTACAGGGTTCTGGCCATGTTTCCGCCGTCGACCAGGAGCGTGCTGCCGGTGACATAGCTCCCCGCGTCGCTGGCCAGGAGGAGCGCGGGCCCCATGATCTCCTCGGGCTTTCCCCAGCGGCCCATCGCCGTGCGCGCGGCGAAGTGCTTCTTCTGTTCGTCATTGAGCAGCTTCCCCGGAAGGTCCGTAAGGAAGGGACCGGGGGCGATGCAGTTCACGGTCACGTTGTAGGGTCCCAGGTCGAGGGCGCTGGCGCGCGCCAGGCCGGTCAGGGCCGCCTTCGTCGCGCAGTAGCTGTTGCGCCCCTCCTTGCCGCCGAGTCCGAGCACCGACGAAATATGGATGATTCGGCCCCACCGGCGCTCCTTCATCGGCGGAACCAGCGCCCGCGTGAGGCGCATGATGCTCGTCAGGTTGAGCAGCATCGTGGTCTCCCACGCCTCGTCGGTGATCTGGTCGATGGGCTGCGGGATGTTTGTCCCGGCGTTGTTGACCAGGATGTCGACCTTGCCC
>DATGFI010000025.1:0-2746 GCA_035309205.1 Planctomycetota bacterium
TAGGGGTGGTTGCGCTTCGAAACCACCTTCACGGACTTGAGGATGTCGTCCTTCTTGACGGACTTGAGGAGGTCGGCGCCTTGCGTGACGGTGCCGAAGACGGTTGCGTCCCTGAGATCAAGGACGGATCGGAGCAGGATCTGGAACTGGCTGCCGGCAACCCCGGAATCCTTTTTCGTCAGCACTAGGCAGTACGCGTCGGCGGGATGTTTGGAATCCTCCGGAGCGAGCGTGAGATCCGCCGTGCCCTCACTCTTCGCCTGCGCTTGAATGCGCTCGTCGCCGCCGATCATATCCCACTTCACGCCGTCGAAGTGCTTCTGCTCCGCCAGTTTGATGAAGGCTGCAACCGCATTGGGGGCATCGTCCTCGAAGAGCTCGGCGGTGACCGTGCCTCCCGACAGCTCGAACTGGACGACGGGCCGGGATTCGGGAAGAGGACCCCACTGAAGGCGGGGATCCTTGACGTCGGCCAGATCCCGGGGATGCGGGCTGAGCAGGTGCTGTTTCAGGCGCGCTTCCTTCCCCTCCGCATCGAAGCGCGCGTTCTTCTCCAGGGAATTGAGGGCGCGCACCACAAAGGCGCTGAGGCGGTCGTTCGGAAAGCGCCTCTGGAACTCCTTGTACTCATTGCGGGCCTGGTCGAGCTTGCCGTCCTCGTAGTACCTGTTGGCGAGGCGGAACAGGATGCGCGGGGCGACCGGCGTGGTGCCATACTTCGCCTTCAGGCCCGCGAGCTGGTCGACGGACTCCGCGGAGGAAAGCTCCTGCTCCGCGCGCTCAACCTGGGCCTTGTCGTAGAAATACTTCGCGAAGATCAGGACCGTGAGGATGATGAGACCGGTGGAGACCGCGATGATGGCCGTCGCGTGGCGCTCGCCTAGGTCGTTGAGACGGTCCAGGAGTTTGGGCGCAGAGCCCGGGGCGGGCGGCGGACCCTTCATGTAATCCCGCTCTTTAACCGCCATTTTAGTCCCTCAGGACCGACGCGGGAACCGCGGCATCTGACGAGAAGTTCATCCTGTCTCCGAATACGTGGGGTCGGGGCACTAAGTTAGGCCGTCCGCCGGAAAATGTCAATTCAATTCTCCGGCGTTGCGTCCTCGTGTCGCAGTGAGTTTTGTTGCATGGCTCCCACCCCTTTGGTATATTCCCGCCCAATTCCATGTACTTCGAGTTTGCCAACGTCCTCGTCTATGTACTGGTTTCCGCGGGGTTCATTTTCGGGTCGATGACCCTGGGCCGGGTGCTCCGGCCGAACAAACCCACCCCCGAGAAGCTGACCACTTACGAGTGCGGGGAGGAGGCGATCGGCTCCGCCTGGATCCAATTCAACGTCCGGTTTTACATCATCGCGCTGATCTTCCTCATCTTCGACGTTGAAATCGCGATCCTCTTCCCCTGGGCGACCATTTTCAAGAAACCCGGCATGGGTCTGCTCGTGCTGGGTGAAGTGCTGATCTTCACCGTCGTGCTCGTCGTCGGCTTTATCTACGTCTGGGTAAAGGGCGACCTGGAATGGCTCAAAAGCCTCGGGGAATTGAAGACCGAGCCGCGGAATCCGGACTCCTCTCTCTAAAATCCTGAGATCTGATCGACGACATGTCGCTCACCTTCAAGCAGGTGTACGAAAAGATCAAGGAGAAGTTCCCGGACGGGGTGGCCTCCGTCGTGGAATGTCCCGGCGATCCGTATTGCGTCGTGAAGACCGAGTCGCTTCTGGCCATCGCCACTTGGCTCAAGACCGACCCCGAGCTGCAATTCGACCTCCTCTCCTGCGTCTGCGGCACGGACGACCGCAAGAACCTTTGGTCGGTCTACCACCTCTATTCCGTGCCGAAGAATCATCGGGCCGTCCTTAAGGTCCAGCTGGACCGCGAGAATCCCTCCGTGCCGAGCCTGGTCTCCGTTTGGAAGGCGGCAGACTGGCATGAGCGCGAAACCTACGACATGTACGGCATCCAGTACCAGGATCACCCGGATCTCCGGCGCATCCTCCTGCCGGAGGACTGGCCCGGGTATCCGATGCGGAAGGACTACGAGTTCCCCGACGAATACCAGGGAATCCCCCTGAAATAGGATGACGCCGATCGCGCTCGCGTCCGGATCCTGGGCTTTGGACCTCACGGGCATCCCGCTGCTCGACGGGTTCCTCTGCATCTTCGCCGTCTGCTTCGTCCTCATCAACTTCATCGCGGTGTACGCGGGGATTTCGACGTACGCTGAGCGCAAGATCGCCGGCCATATGCAAGCGCGTGTCGGTCCCTACCGCGTCGGTCCCCACGGCTTCCTCGTGTGGATCGCGGACGCGCTAAAGCTCATGATCAAGGAAGACATCATCGCGACGCAGACCGACAAACTGCTCTTCAAACTGTCCCCCTACGTCGTCTTCGCTGGATCCTTCGCGTGCTGGGTCGCGCTGCCGTATGCGCCGAACTGGTCGCCGGCGAGCTTCAACATCGGCATTCTGTATCTGCTGGCGGTGTCGAGCGCCGTGGTCATCGGCATCCTCATGGCGGGCTGGTCGAGCGGCTCGAAGTGGGCGCTCTTCGGCGCCATGCGTTCGGCGGCCCAGATCGTCTCCTACGAAGTCCCGATCGGAATCACGCTCTTGGGGATGCTGCTGATCTACGGCACCCTGGACATGCACGCGATCTCGGAAGCACAGGCCAAGGGGCTGCCGTTCGGCATCATGCCGGAGTCCTACGGCGGGCTCTGGTCGTGGGGTATCAACCGCTACCCGCCG
>DATGFI010000026.1:0-4264 GCA_035309205.1 Planctomycetota bacterium
CATTGTTGTTCGACGGAACGCGTTCGCGAACGCAGAAGAAATAGAAAACTAGGAGGGAGACCCGACCATGGCCAAGGAAAAGTTCAAGCGTACGAAGCCGCACGTCAACGTTGGAACGATCGGACACATCGACCACGGCAAGACGACGCTGACCGCGGCCCTGACCGCCGTCGCCGCCGCGGTGGGCGGCGGGACGGTGAAGACCTACGACGAAATCGCCAAAGCCTCCGAAAAGGACGGCCGCCGCGACCCCTCCAAGATCATCACGATCGCGATCTCGCACGTCGAGTACGAGTCGGAGAAGCGCCATTACGCCCACATCGACTGCCCGGGCCACGTCGACTACATCAAGAACATGATCACCGGCGCCGCGCAGATGGACGGCGCGATCCTGGTCGTGTCCGCGGCCGACGGCCCGATGCCGCAGACGAAGGAGCACGTGCTCCTCGCGCGCCAGGTGCAGGTTCCCGCGATGGTCGTGTTCCTGAACAAGGTCGACCTCGTGGACGACAAGGAGCTGCTGGACCTGGTCGAGATGGAGATCCGCGACCTCCTGACGAAGAACGGCTTCCCCGGCGAAAAGACGCCGATCGTCCGCGGCGCGGCGCTGAAGGCGCTGCAGAACCCCAAGGACGCCGAGGCCAACAAGCCGATTCGGGAGCTCCTGGCGGCCCTGGACGCTCATATTCCCCTGCCCCCGCGCGAGGTGGACAAGCCCTTCCTCATGCAGATCGAGGACGTGTTCTCGATCAAGGGCCGCGGCACGGTCGGGACGGGCCGTATCGAGCGCGGCGTGGTCAAGGTCGGCGAGGACTGCGAGCTGGTCGGACTGCGCGAGACGAGGAAGAGCGTCGTGACCGGCGTGGAGATGTTCAACAAGGAGATGGAAAGCGGCGAGGCCGGCGACAACGTCGGCGTCCTCCTGCGCGGCATCGAGAAGGACGACCTGGAGCGCGGCATGGTGATCGCGAAGCCGGGCTCGATCACCCCGCACACCGAGTTCGCGGCGCACATTTACGCTCTGTCGAAGGACGAGGGCGGGCGCCACACGCCGTTCTTCAAGGGCTACCGGCCCCAGTTCTACTTCCGGACGACCGACGTCACGGGCGAGGTGATCCTGAAGGAAGGCACCGAGATGATCATGCCCGGCGACGACACCGACATCACGGTCAAGCTGATCACCCCGATCGCCATGGACAACAACCTCCGCTTCGCGATCCGCGAAGGCGGCAAGACGGTCGGCTCGGGCGTCGTCACCAAGATCCTCAAGTAAGACGGAGTGAACGATGCCACGAGAGTGGGTGTTCCTGGAGTGCGGGGAGTGCGGGACGCGGTATTACCGTACCACCAAGAATCCGAAAGCCCAGAACCAGGCGAAGCTGGAGCTGGTGAAGTTCTGCCCCCAGTGTCGCAAGCGAGTCGGACACAAGGAGAAGAAGAAGTAGCCCCCAATGGGGTCCGTAGGGCGGTAGGTCAATTGGTAGACTATCGGTCTCCAAAACCGAGGGTTGGGAGTTCGAGTCTCCCCCGCCCTGCCACCCTCCAAAGGATCAAGGATGCCTGAAACGATGAACGAGAAGCAGGCCAAGCCGGAGCCGGCGCCGTCGCCGTCTCCCGCTTCCAAGGCGGCGAATTTCCGCCTGATGGCGAAAGTCTGGATCGTGGTGATGGGCGCCGCCTGGGCGGCGACGGTGGCGCACCTGCTTACCCAGCTGGGCTGGTTGGGAAGTGCCGGCGTCCCGGTCGGCCACATCGCGCTCAGCGCCGGTGGGCTCGTGGTGGGCGCGGCGGTCGGAGCCGGCATCGTGTTCGGCATCCTGAAGAAGATGGGCGACAAGCTCGATTATGCCAAGCCCGGACAGGGCCGGGCGGTGCGGACGACGGCGTACCTCAGCATCGCTGCGCTGACGGCGTACGGGGCCTATGCGCTGTACATGGCGCCGAGCCTGCAGAGCAACTGGTGGCGCGTGATCTCCGGGCCGCTGTCGTTGATGGGCAAGGAAGCGAGCCTGCGGCCGCAGCTGTTTCCGGCGATCGCGGTGTTCATGTCGGTGATGTTCGTCGTCTTCCAGGTCCTCAATCAGGACAAGGCCTCGGAGTTCCTGATCGAGACCGAGGGCGAGGTCAAAAAGGTCTCCTGGCCGGTCCGCAAGGAGTATGTCGGGTCCGCCACCATCGTGGTCCTGGTCGTGGCGATCGTCTCGGGATTCCTCCACTTTGTGGACAAATACCTGAGCTTGCTGATGCAGTCGCTGGGGGTCGGGTTCTAGCATGGGGGAAGAAGGTAACATGAGCGACGTGGTTCCTCCCGAAGAGGGGACCTCGGCGGCGTCGGATCCGAACCTCCGCTGGTACGTGGTGCGGGTCCAGAGCGGCCGGGAGGAGTCGGTGAAAGATGGTCTGCTCCGGCGCGTGAACGCGGCGGGGCTGGGCACCAAGATCACCAACGTGATCGTGCCTACCGAGAAGGTCACCGAGATCCGCAGCGGCCGCAAGACCATCCGCGAGAAGAAGCTGTATCCCGGATACATCATGATCCAGATGCTCCAGGACAAGGACGCGTGGTTCCTGGTCCGGGAGACCCCGGGCATCGGCGACTTCCTGGGCCTGAAGGAGCCGATCCCGATGGCCGAGCATGAAGTCAACAAGATGCTGGTCGAGCAGACCGGCGCCGAGGAGGAGAAGCCTCGGATCAAGATCGACTTTCAGAAGGGCGACACGGTGCGCGTCAAGGAAGGGGCGTTCGAGAACTTCGACGGGATCGTCGAGGAGATCAACTCCCAGAAAGGCCTCGTGGGGATCACGATCACGATCTTCGGCCGGGCGACGCGCGTCGAGCTGGAGTACTGGCAGGTTGAGAAAGTATAGGAAGAGCGATGCCTCCGAAAAAAGAAGTGATGGCGAAGATCAAGCTCCAGTGCCCCGGGGGGCAGGCGACACCCGCGCCGCCCGTGGGCCCGGCCCTTGGACAGCACGGCGTCAACATCGGCGAATTCGTGAAGCGCTTCAACGACGCCACCAAGAAGGACCAGGGGCTGGTGATCCCGTGCATCGTGACGGTCTACAAGGACCGCACGTTCGACATGGTGTACAAGACCCCCCCGGCGAGCGTGCTCCTGAAGAAGTTCGCTAACGTCGTGAAGGGGAGCGGGACCCCCAACAAGGAGAAGGTGGGGACCGTGACGCGGAAGCATCTCGAAGAAATCGCCAAGATCAAAATCAAGGACATGAACGCCGGCACGATGGAAGCGGCGATCAAGGCGATCGAGGGCACCGCCCGGAACATGGGAATCAAGGTCGAAGGATAACGCCATGCGCAAGCGCAGCAAACGGTACAAGGCGGACGCGGCCAAGGTCGACCGGCAGAAGAAGTACGAGACCGGGGAGGCCGTGAAGATCCTGAAGGGCTTCACGCCGACGAAGGCCGACCAGACGATCGAGATCGCCGTCAAACTCGCGATCGATCCGAAGAAGAGCGAGCAGTCGATCCGCGGCTCCCTGTCCCTTCCCAAGGGGATCGGCAAGGCGCGCCGCGTGATCGTGTTCGCCGACGGAGCCGAGGCCCAGATGGCGACGGAATTCGGCGCGGACGCCGTAGGCATGGACGACCTGGCCAAGAAGATCGAGGCCGGCTGGTTCGAGTTCGACGTCGCCATCGCGATGCCCCGCACGATGCGGGTCATCTCGAAGCTCGGCAAGGTGCTGGGCCCCAAGGGCCTCATGCCCTCCCCGAAAAACGGCACGGTCACGGATGACGTGAAGACCGCCGTGCGCGAGTTCAAGGCCGGCAAGATCGAGTACCGGAATGACGCCGCCGGCAACGTCCAGGCGGCCATCGGCAAGCTGTCCTTCAGCGAGGCCGACCTCAAGGCCAACGTGGAGGCGTTCATCGAGCACATGAAGTCGGTGCGCCCCTCGAGCGTGAAGGGCGCCTTCATCCAGAACGTGTCGATTTCGCCGACGATGGGCCCCGGGATCGCGGTCGCGGTCGCCGAGTAAGGCGGGTCCGGAACCTCAACGCATAGGACAGTCGAATATGTCGAAAGTGCTGCGGCGGAAGATGGTGGACGAACTGGCCGAGAAGCTCAAGGGCCAGACGAACCTGGTGCTCGTCGACGCCAAGGGCCTGACCGGGATCCAGACGACGGAACTGCGCAAGTCGCTGCGCGAGGACAAGCTGAAGCTGCGGCTGGTGAAGAACTCGGTGGCCCTGCACACCTTCAAGAAACTGGGCATCGCGGGCTTCGACGGGCAGCTGAGCGGA
>DATGFI010000027.1:0-7682 GCA_035309205.1 Planctomycetota bacterium
TTCCGTATCGTCCGCCGGACTTTCCGGAACGCCCCCGAGTCGCGCTGTTCCCGCACTCGAGTTCCGGGTAAAGTGGGCTCCACATGACGGTCCCAACGGACGCCCCGGATCTCTCGAAGCTCACAGCGCAACAGGCTCTCGAACAGTTGCGCTCGAACGCGACCACGGGCCTTCGACCGGCGGACGTGGAGGCTCGAACCCGGGAATTCGGCCCCAACGAGGTCTCCGAGAAGAAAGCCCATCCCCTCCTGGGCCTGCTCAAGAAGTTCTGGGGGCTGTCCGCGTGGATGCTGGAGCTGATCATCGGCCTCTCGTGGTTTCTGGGCCGGCGCCTGGATGCCTGCATCGTCGCAGGCCTCCTGGGGATCAATGCGGTCATCGGTTTTGTCCAGGAGCTCCGGGCCGGGAAGGCGGTCGAGACGCTCCGGTCCCGCCTCAAAGTGAATGCCCGGGTCCTCCGGGACGGCGCCTGGTCGGTCCTTCCCGCCCGGAATCTCGTTCCGGGGGATGTCGTCCGGGTCCGGTCGGGAGACTTCGTCCCTGCCGACGTCAAGATCCTCGAGGGAACCCTGGGAGTGGATCAGTCGACGCTGACCGGGGAGTCCGCCGAGTCCGCCAAGGCTCCCAACGACCTTCTTTACTGCGGCTCCGTCGTCCGCCGGGGGGAAGCGGGCGGCGTCGTCCTTCTGACCGGATCCAGGACCTTGTTCGGCCGCACCACGGAACTCGTTCAGAGTTCCCGGCCCAAGCTGCACATCGAAGAGGTCATATCGAACGTCGTGAAATGGCTGTTCGTGATCGTCGGCACGTTGATCGGGGTGGCCGTGGCGGTGGCCCTGATCCAGGGGACGAAACTCCTGGAGATCCTTCCGCTCACGCTCGTGCTCCTCCTGAGTGCGGTGCCCGTGGCGCTTCCCGTCATGTTCACGGTGAGCATGGCCGTGGGGGCGATGGAGCTGGCCCGGCGAGGGGTCCTGGTCACCCGACTGAGCGCCGCCGAAGACGCGGCGACCATGACCATCCTGTGTCTCGACAAGACCGGCACGATCACGCTCAACCGGCTCTCGGTCTCCTCCGTCGAGACCCGGGGAGGCTATTCGGAGCAGGAGGCCATCCTCTTCGGAGCGCTCGCCTCCCAGGAGGCGAATCAGGATCCTCTCGATCTGGCCTTTCTGGCCCGGGCGAGGGACCTGCAGCTTCTGTCTCCCGCGATCGTCCAGAAGGAGTTCATTCCCTTTTCGGCGGAGACCCGCCGAACCGAGGCCGCGGTGGAACGGGAGGGGACTTCGTTTCGCGTGTCCAAGGGAGCCGTCACGGCGCTGGCGAAGCTGTGCGGCCTTTCCCCGGAGGAAACCCAGAAGCTGGAGGGGCGGGCAACCCAGATGGCGCTTCAAGGCTTTCGGACGCTGGCGGTGGCGCGGACGAAGGCCGGGAACACCTGGGAACTCGTGGGCCTGGTCTCCCTCTCCGATCCCCCGCATCCGGACTCGAAACCTCTGATCGCCGAGCTGCGGACCCTGGGGATCGCCGTCAAGATGCTGACCGGGGACGCGCTGCCCGTCGCCCGGGAGATCGCCCGGAGCGTCGGCCTGGAGCGGGTCGTCCGGATGCCCGACGTCGCCTCGGCGCTAAGGACCGATCCCGAAGCGGGAGCCGCCATGGCGCTCGCCTGCGACGGGATTGCCGAAGTCTATCCGCAGGACAAGCATGCGATCGTCAAGAGCCTCCAGGCTGCGGGGCATGTGGTGGGGATGACCGGGGACGGCGTCAACGATGCGCCGGCCCTCCGGCAGGCCGAAGTGGGAATCGCCGTCCAGAACGCCACCGACGTGGCCAAGAGCGCGGCCAGTGTCGTCCTGACGGAATCCGGGCTCAAGAGCATCGTGGATCTGGTGACCAACGGCCGAGTCATCTACCAGCGGATCCTGACCTGGATCCTGAACAAGCTCAGCCGCACGATCCTGAAGTCCGGGGTCGTCGTGATCGCCTTCCTGATCACGGGGAAGTTCGTGGTTTCCACCCTGGCGATGATGCTCTTGCTCTTCATGACCGATTTCGTGAAGGTCTCCCTGTCGACCGACAACGCCCGCGGATCCCCGAAGCCGGAAACGTGGAAGATCGGCAGGGAGGTGGCGCTCGGCATCGTCCTCGGCGTGGCCATGGTCGTCGAGGTCCTGGGCCTCCTGGCGATCGGCTGGCGGTACCTCGGCCTGGGACCCGGCAATCCGGTCCTGCCGACGTTCACGTTTCAGATCCTGCTCTACTTCGCGATGTTCTCTCTGGTGAGCATCCGGGAGCGGCGGCATTTCTGGGCCTCGCGGCCGAGCAAAACGCTCCTCTTGGCCCTGGCCTTCGAGCTCGTGGGAGGCACGGTCCTGTCCAGCGTCGGAATTCCGGGGCTGATGCCCGTTCCGTTCCAGGCGACGCTCGTGGCCTTCGCTTACGCGTTCGTCTTCTCGCTGTGGGTGAATGATGCGCTCAAAGTCGCCTGGATCGGAAAGGCGGGGAGCGCCGGACTTGCTCAATCCGACGTCCGGGGAGCTTGAGGGGGGCGATTCCGCCGGACTCGAGGACGGACGCTTCAGGACGGAGTGCGGACTTCCGGGGCCGGCAGGAGCGAGTGGATCCGCCGGACGAGCTCTTCGTTGGAGGTCTTGGACTTCAGGAGAGCCGCCGAGACATCCTTCGCCGTGCGCGGGGAGAGGTCCTGCGCGGAGATGACGAGGGATGGGATGGGCTGGGACATGCTCTTCCGGAGCGCCGGCAGGAGCTCCAGGCCCGAGGCGTCCGGAAGCCCGACATCCAGGAGGAGGAGATCGTAGTCTTCCTCCTTGAGCCTCTCCCAGGCATTCTGTCGGGTACCGGCATCTGTTGTGTCGGGAGGACGGGACTCAGGGCGGGAAGACGGCGTTGGGGATGCGGGGGAGGGGACGGGATTCCGCAGAGAACCTGAAGACTCCAAGGGGAGGAGGACCTGGTACAGAGTTCCAGGTCCTCCGGTTCAGCGGCTAGATCGGGCGCCTTCTACTCGTTCCAATACTCGTCATATCCGTAGTGCCGGTAGACCGTCCCGGCAAACCTGCGGTCGTAAAGATCGGGCAAGGTGTCCTTCTGGTAGCCGGGGGCTTTCTTCAGGCTTTCCTTGTCGGCTTCGAAGAGGCACTTTTCGACATGGCCTTTGCCGTCCGTGCGGAACATGAGCGCCTCGGTCGGCACGGGAAAGAGCTTGTCGCCCATCCCCAGGAAGCCTCCGAAGGACATGACGGCATAGAGGATTCGGCCTTCGTCCAGATCGAGCATCAGGCTTTCGATCTTCCCGAGGTGCTCCCCTTTGGGATTCTCGACAGTGCATCCGATCAGATTGGCCGAGTCCATGATGCCGCCCTTGGAACTGAGGAATTTCGTGCTCATACGGATCTCCTTGAAATTGGCCCACAGGATCAACTCTTGGCCTTCACGCCCGCTCTATTTTGTGCCCCTGGGCTCGCCCGTCGTTATGGCCTGGAATCCGCCTTACCAGCGGAGCGCGATTCCGAGCCGAAGTCCGGGGCTCGAGAGCACCCATTTGTTCCCGTCCTCGACGGAGTGATCCCCTCCGCTCCAGTACTGGTAAGTGAAGGCGAAGGACAGCTCCGCAGAAGAGCCGAGCGTCCACGCGAGCGGGAGCTCGAAGGAGAGGCTCGGGCGGGACGACACGTAGAGCCGTCCGCCTTCGGTGTAGGGGGAAGGGACGTTCGGGAGATAGCCGCCGACCAGGCGAAACCCCGCGGAGGCGGAATCCGTCAGCATCGTCCGACCGGCGAGGCCGAGCACCGGATAGGGCAGGTAATGGATCCAGTCCTCGAGCGAACCCTTCTGCCGATTCGTCCCGGTCGCCAGGTTGTAGTAGGGGTATTCGACTCCGAGGAGGGGTCTCAGCCAGTCTTCGTCGTCCGAGAACTTCAGGGCAAGCGTCGATCGGACCGTGAGGAGCGAGGCGTGCGTGCGGACCCGGGAGGGACCGGAATAGACCGTGCCATTCCAGGCGAAATCCCGGGACGAAGCGTGTCCGCCCCAGCCGAAGATCTCTTCGACTTCCGTTTGAAAATCGAGGCTTTCTCCCTCGACGTCCGCCTGGACGTCGGCGCCGGCCCCGGTGCGAAGCCCCAAGTCCCGGCCCAGGTCCAGCCGCGTGCCCTGGAGCTGGTTCTCCCGGACGACGGCGTGTCCCGTGAACCATCGAAAGACGGGGGAGAGGCGCAGCGTGAGCTCGGGACCGGGCCCCTGCGCCAGCGGGCCTGGGGACGGGACTTCCATCCGGGACGGAAGGAAGACCGGAGCGTCGGAGTCGGAGGGGGCGGGTCTCTCCGCGGGGCGGAGTTCCCGGTCCGGGAAGGAGAGACTCGGGAATCCCTCCTCCGCGCGCTCGTCTCCGTCGGCGACCGGGTCTGCGGCGAAGGCTCCCGGGATCAAGAGTGCGACGAGAAGCTCCAGCATGGCTCTCCTTCGGGCAAAAGGACGGGCTCCGCCGTCCGTCGCGATTCCGGTCTCCTGTGGGGCACCTCTTGGATCCGTCCCATTCCTGGAACTTACCGGAGTCCGGGTCGTGTCCGCAAGAGACCTGAATTCGCTGCCGGGAATCCGACTTCCGTCGGTCTCCGCGGAAGGCGCAGCTTCCGCAGGAGACGGGCATCGGGAGGCCCCGGCGCTCGCCGAAACGAACGTCGATCCACCCGACCCAAAGGACGCTGAGGATCGACTTTGACCGGGCTCTGTCCAACCGCTATAGTCCGCCCAGGCCGGCCGATCCGGCTCAGGGAGGCTCGCGTCGTGACTGGTCTTGGCGATCTGCCCGCACGGCTACCTCTGGGCGGATCTTGGACATTCGACCTGGGCCTCTTCGGGTCCGTCTTCGGGATCACGTTCCTGGCCGAGCTTCCGGACAAGACCGCCTTTGCCGCGCTGCTCCTGGCGACGCGGGCCAATCCGTGGGCCCTCTTCATCGGAGCGGCGGCGGCCTTCGTGGTCCAGAGCGTGATCGCGGTCAGCTTCGGAACCCTGGTCGGACTCCTCCCTCCTCACGTGATCCAGGTCGGTTCGGGCCTGCTCTTCCTCGTCCTGGCGGCGCTCGTGTGGTTTCGGAAGGAGCCGGAGGAGGAGGGACTGGATCTCGAGAACTCCCGCGGACGGTTCCTCAGGACGATCTGGATTTCCTTTCTCGTCATCTTCGTCGCCGAGTGGGGCGATCTCACTCAGATTTCGACGGCGATCCTGGCCGCCCGGAGCGGGCGGGGAGCCCTCCTCACGGTATTCCTGGCGGCGACGCTCGCGCTGTGGACGGTCACGGCGCTGGCGATCCTGGTCGGGAATCGGGCGAAGAGATTCATCCGCCCGAAGGTCCTGCAGCGGATCGCCGCTCTCGCCTTCGCCGCGGTCGGGACCCTTTTGCTCGCGGGCCTCGGGTGGCCGCCACGGTAGGCGCTAGAAGTCGACGTGCACCCGCAGGGCAATGATGTTGGCCGGCCCTCGGTCCTCGTTGTAGGCGGGATTGCGGACGTACTGGTAGTCCAGGCTCAGGGTGAGGCTTCCCAGGAGCTTGAAGGCATAGTAGGTTTCGACGATCTCCTCAAAGCCGTAGTGCAGCTTTCCGTCTCCGATGATGAACCCCAGGCCTCCTCGGGCCAGATACTCGCGGTGGTCGGCGGAAAGGCCGTCCAGGAGGAAGGCCGCCCCGAAGGTGTCCTCGGGACGTCCCCAGAGGGTCCCTTTGACGCTCACTCCCGGACTGACCATGCGGTCGATCTCGGTGAAGGCCCAGCTCTCGGTGCGTCCGTCATCCCAGCCCGCCCGGAGGAAGACCCCCACGTCCTTGGTGATCTCCTGCTGGCTGCTCAGGCCGAATCCGAATTTGAGCCTGCCGTTTCGCCGGCTTCGGGTGACATCCATGCCCAGAGCCGGATCGTCGATGGTCTCGCGGTAATCTCCCATCTTGGCGTTGTTGGCGTAGGCGAGAAGGCGGGCCGCCCCGGGATGCTCCGAGAGGGCCCAGCGGTATTCCAGCTCCGCCGCCTGGCCGTGATTGGTGGCGACTGCGGAGTCCAGGTGCAGCCCGTTGGCCGTCTTGGGTTCCATCCAGATGCCGTAGCGGACCGACCAGGAGTCCACCGAGAGCTCGACTGTTCCGCCGACGGTGTAGCCGCGCGTGTCGGCGGGATAGTCCCAGGCACCGTTTTCGAAGAGGGCCCAGTCCATGAACTGGGTGCGCGGATCGTGGGAGTAGGCGTTGTCGTCGAACACGTCGCCCACGGCCATCTTGCCCACGCGCAGCTCCAGGCGCCTCTTCGACACGGTCTCGGCCAGCTGGTTGGGGCCCGCTTCCACCTTCTCGACGTCCCCTCCGAAGTCGATCGTCTGCTCGAGATAGAGCCGGGCCAGGTACGGAATGGGCTGGGGCATGTTGACGCGGGTGATTTCGCCGTTGGGAAAGCCGGCGATGCCGCTTGCGTTGGACAGGCCGCTGCCCCCGGCGATCTCGGGATCGAAGTAGACGGCGGCGCCTTCCCAGAGCCGGCGTCCGAGAAAGATCGTGGTCGTGTAGGACATGTCGTGTTCGGCCCGCTCCTGCAGGCTGAGGGGCCCTTGATAGGGAGAATGGATGCTTCCGCGCGCCTGTTCGACGGCGGTCGCCTGGTAGTGGAAGCTCCAGTCGGGATCTCCCAGGAGCGGGAGGAGATGGAGCCCCGGGGGCGGCGCAGGATCCTTCTTCTCCTCCTGCGCTCCGGGAGGGGACGCGTCGGGCTTCGGCGACGGATCCTTCGCGTCCTGGGCCAGGAGGATCCGGCCACACAATAGCGCGATGAGGGGAAGGGCGGTGAAGCCCCGTCCCCGCAAGCGGGGCCGGAGGCGGAGCTGGGTCGGGTCCTCGTGAGCCAAGCTTCTCTTCCTCCTTCTCACCCGAGTGAAGTTCGGATGAGCGCGATCCGGGGCCGACATGCTTCTCGGAGATCGGATGAAGGAGAGTCGAGCACTCGTCTTTCCCGGAACGGGCCCTGCTTCGGCGCCTCCACCGGTCTCCGGATGCATCTGACGCGGACGAGAAGATAGCACTCTCCGGCGGGTCTTGGCCAGCGAATACCGGGGGAAGGGCTGCGGGAAGGGGCAGGCCGGCCTCTGCCGACCTGGGACCCGGGGAAGCCCGGCATGCGCCCTTCCTCGCTTGTCCCTAGGCGGCCGAATTCGGATCCTGGCACCAACACTTTCGGAAGGAATTCGTGTAATCCGAGGGATTCTCGCACGACTCTAAAGTGGATTAAGATGCCGGTGGATATTCGCCCCGAAAAGGTCGAGCCGATCCCGGCGTCCCGCTTGACGGAGCTCATCCAGGACTACTTCATGGACGTCTACGCCGCTTGCTTCAGGGTGCTTGGCCGACCGCAGGACGCGGAGGATGCGACGCAGGAGACCTTTCTGTCGCTCTTTCGCTCGAAGGAGAAGCTGGCGGCCGCGAATTCCGCCCGAGCCTGGATCCTCACGGTCGCCCGGAACACCTCGATTTCCATGCTCCGCACGCGGCGGCCCGCGGCTCCGCTCGCCGAGGAGCTGACCCCTTCGGGCCCGATCCCGGAACCCGTGGACCGCGAACGCCTGGGCGAGGCGCTGTCCCTGCTTTCGGAGGAGGAGCGGCGCCTCGTCGAAATGCGTTT
>DATGFI010000028.1:0-2034 GCA_035309205.1 Planctomycetota bacterium
CGGCTGCCGCACGACGGGCAATCCTTGAGTGGCACGGCCCCCATCCGCCCTCCTCGCCCGCTCCCCGGGAATATGGTACCTCTCCAGGGGCGACTTGTCGGCGGGAATCGTGAGGGGAGCGGACCCTCCGGCCGTTGAGACCGTCGCTGCGGGAGGAGGGCGGAAGGATCCCCGAGGGATGGAGCGCGGGCCGCTCGAGCCTCCGGTCGAGGAGCACCGATCCGGACTGCCCCGCGGCCGCCGACCCGCCGGCGTCCACGAAGCCCCCCGCCTCCGCGAGGGATACCTGGGGAACCGGACTTAGAGGGCCGCCCGCTTGGCCGTGTCGCCGAATTGCACGGCCTTCACCTTCAGGCGGTCCATGATGGAGAGGAAGAGACTGTTGAGCGGCTGTCCCTGCATCTTCAGGAAGCGGCCTCCTTGAACCGTTCCGCCGCCTTTTCCGGCCAGGAGGATCGGCAGATCGTCATGGTTGTGGCGATTGCCATCCGAGAGCGCGCCGCCGTAGACGATCATCGAGTTGTCCAGGACCGTGCCCTTCTCCTCCTTGACGGCATGGAGCTTCTCCAGAAAGCCCGCGAAAAGCTCGATGTAGTGCTTGTCGATCTTCTTGATCTTTTCGAGCTTGTTCTTGTCGCCGGCGTGATGGGACAGCGTGTGGTGGCCTTCCGTGATGCCGAGGGACGGGAAGGTCCGGTTGCTGCCCGAGTTGGCCAGCATGAAGGTCGCGACGCGGGTCGAATCGGTCTGGAACGCGGCGGCGAGGATGGAGCAGAGCACCTTGATGTGCTCGGCGTGGTCGGCCGGGGCGCCGTTGGGCAATTCAATGTTCGGGGGCGGGTTGGCCGCCATCTTCTCGGCGCCCTGGATCTGCCTCTCGATGGCGCGGACGCCCTCGAGGTACTCGTCCAGCTTGCCCTGGTCGCTCGTTCCCAGCCGCGCGCGAAGGCGCTTGGAGTCCTCGTTCACCATGTCCAGGATCGACCGGGTATAGGAGGCTTCACGGGCCAATTCGGCCTCCGAGGCGCGGGCCTTGGGATCGCCGAAGAGGCGGATGAACAGGTTCCGGGGGCTGGTCTCCTTGGTGTTGGGCTGGCTGGGCGTGCGCCACGAGATGTTCGACGAGTAGGCGCAGCTGTAGCCGGAGTCGCAGTTGCCCGACTGGGCGCCGCCGTCGGTTCCGATCTCGAGCGAGGGGAAGCGCGTCTCGCCGCCGATCTGCTGGGCGATGACCTGGTCGGCGGAGACACCGATGTTGATGTCCTTGCCATCCGTCTTCTTCGGATGCATGCCCGTCAGGTAGACCGAGCCGTCGCGGGCGTGGTCCCCGGCGCCGTCGCCCAGGCCCTCGGCGTTCTTCTGCTGCAAGCCGGTGATATGGCAGATCGAGCCGGCCAGCGACTTGAGGGGCTGGAGCGTCTCGGGCAGGCCCGGGGTCTTGGGCGGCCGCCACGCTTCCATGTTCATCCCGACGGGGATGTAGAAGAAGGCGGCCCGCACGGGCACTTTCGCGGCGGGGGCCGCCAGCAGCGTCCGCGGGAACATCGCCTCGAGGAACGGGAGGCCCACCGCGGCGCCCGTGCCGCGCAGCATCGTCCGGCGGGAGATCTGCAGATTGCGGCTCATTTCTTACCCCTGTCCTTCTGTCGATACATAAACGGATAGCTCTTCACTATTTCGAGGACCAGCGAAGAAAACTTGTAGTCCTTCTTGGTCACGGTGTCGGAGATGGCCTTCACCACCGGGCCGTCATAAGGCTCTACGCCACGACCCAGCGCATAGGTGAGCAGTTTCTCGGTGAAGCCTTCCAGGAACTCGGACTTGCGCTCTTTCAGGATCTTCTTGAGCTCGATGGGGCCGTTGAACTTCTTCCCGTCCGGGAGCTCCGCGGCCGAATCGACGGGCTTGCCCTGGTCCTGGTCGCGCCAGGCGCCGATCGCATCGTAGTTCTCGAAGCCGAAGCCGATCGGGTCCATCCGCTTGTGGCAGGAGGCACAGTTCGGGTCAGTCCGGTGCTTTTCCATGCGCTGGCGA
>DATGFI010000029.1:0-5777 GCA_035309205.1 Planctomycetota bacterium
TGCCGGAAGGAAGGGGCAAACCTCGTCCAGCCACTTCTGATCGTAGGTCCCCGCCAGCTTGTACCTCGGCTCCCAGGCTCGCCCGATCGGACCGAACGCCATGGGGCGATACTTGCCGTCCGGCTTCTCCACCGGCTTGCCGATTTCCTCGGTGTTGGGGAGAAGCTTCCCTTCGACCAGCGGGGCGTACAGGTTCGTATGGAACCCGGTCCCGGCGTGGTTTTGTCCATACCAGCGGTGGTTCTTCTCGTCCGGATCACTGACATCCCGGCCGCCGAATGCGTTTACATAGGAGATGGGCATCTTCACGAAAGGAACCGGCCGTGTCGACTTCCACGAGAACACGTCCTTCACCCAGGCCCGGTTGCCGACCACGTTGAAGGATTTGGACATCGACCCGACCTGAAGCAGGACGGGGACAAGCTCGGCGGGCCTGCCTCCCGGCGCATACGCGGTCCCGTTAAGAATCACGTCGCACTTGGGCTTATGAGGTGCGAAGTCGCACTCGTAGAGCGGCGCCGACAGCCCGGGCTCCCCCGCGAAGACGTCCGCCTCGACCAGCGGCACCTGCTCCTTCTCGGGAACGGGATCGCTCCCGTCTGTGGGAATCGCGAAGGTCGCCTTTACCACGACGACGAGCAGCTCTCGACCGCTGGGCTCCATCCCCATCGTGTAGGCCGCCGGGAACTTCGTCGTGTTCGTGAGATTCATGGGCGCTCTAATTGATCTGGACCGAGCCGCCCTTGATCCGATTCACTCCCGAGGATCGGCTCGAGACGTAGGCTCCGCGCAACAGGATCTTGCCCGCGCGTGTCAGCGTCAGGGACGCCTTCCCGCAGCGGAGCACGATCTCCTTCTTTCCAGTCAGAACCAACGTCTCCCCGTCCATCTCAACCTGCACCTTGGGCTCCGGTCGCCCGGGACGCTGCAGGATCCCCAGCACGATGGGGCGGGCCGAATCCCCCGACTCAAACATCAGCGCGACCTCTCGCCCGACCTTCGACGAATCGAGCGCGACCGCGGTGCGAGCGGGGAGCGGTCCGCCGGGATTTCCGGGATAGTCGACCCTCGGACTGCCGATGACATCCAGCTCCAGGAGCATGCCGATAACGACTCCCTCGATCTGGGGCAGGGCGCGCATTTTCTTCTTGTTATTCATATCAGTTCTGCAGAATGTTCTTTCCCTTGAGTGTCATGTCCTTGTCCGCCTTGGCGACGATTTCGCCGCTGCCCTTGATGCTCAGGTCCTTGCCTTCGATCAAGATCGTCCCGTCCTTCTGCAGGACGATCGACGCCTTTCCACAGCGGATCGAGATCGACTCCTTCGCCTCAATCGCGATGTTCTTCTTTACCGCGAGCGAGAAGTCCTCCCCGGCGGTCTCCGAGTGGCTCTTCCCGAACGCCTCGGTCACGTTGCCCGCGACGGTCACCTGCTTGTTCGCGCCCACGGCCTGCGTATAGTCGGCGCCGATTTCCATCGCCTTCATCGCGCCCACCGTCTCGTTCATCGCCGCGCCGACCGTCACCTGGTAGGCCGCGCCGATCGTGAGGGCCTTGGCGACCCCGATGGTCTCCGCGACGTTGATGGCCACGGTCTCCGTCTTGTTCGCGTTCTCGCTGATGGTCACGTTTCCCACGATCGTCTCCGTGTGCGTCCCGCTCACCGTGAGGGTCTTGTCTCCGGAGATAGTCTCCGTGTGGTTGCCGCCGATCTTGATGTCCTTGTTTTTCGCGACGGTCTCCGACTGGTTCCCGTCCACCGTCTTGGTACGGTCGTTCGTCACGGCGATGGTCTGGTCGTGCTTCACCTGCCGGGCCTCGTCGTGCTCGACGACCGTGAGCAGGTCCTTCTGCGCATGAGCGTAGATCTGCTCGCTCCCCTCCTGGTCCTCGAAGCGGATCTCGTTGTTGCCGCCGCTCTTCCAGTCGCACTGGGTCTGGTTCGCCGAGGTCACGACGCTAGGCGTATCGGGGTTGGGAACGGACGACAGGAGCAAGGGACGGTCGGGATTGCCGTCGGTGTGTCCGAGCAGGACCTCGGTTTTCTTGTGCAGCGGCGAGTGGAACCCCATGTTCGAACCGCCGTAAGGCTGGGCCATCCGGACCATCCGGGACGCCTTGCCGTCCTTCCGGTCCGAACGATCGATCGGCATCTTGACCTTATAGCGTCCCTGGTCGTCCAGCTCGGCGTACTTGCCGTCGCCGCCCGCGTCGACCGCGCCATGCAGGACGCCTGCGACGCGGGGCCAGGGGGTCGTCCGCTCCGGACGGAAGGGCGCGTCGCCCGGGACGCAGACGAATTCGTTCTCGTAGTGAAGGGCTCCGGACGGCGAGCCGGTCGAGGTGAAGGCCTGGCTGGCCTTGTGCCGAACTTCCACCAGGAGGTATCCGGCGCCGGCGTTGAACTCGTTTCGATAGTGCTCCGCCAACGGAAATTTTGATCCCGCGCGGAAGCTCCGAACGTCCCCGCGGCCGGTGAAGACGCGCTGTCGGCACTTGATCTCTTCGGCTCGAACCTTCGCCAGCGCCTTCCCTTCGTTCTTGTCCTTGTAGTGCTCCCCGTATCGGTAGACCTCGCCCTCGTCCTTGTCGTCGATCGTCGCCTCGGCCTCGAGGGCGACGCCCGGGGTGCGATAGTTGTAGTCCTTCAGGACGACCTTCGCCGGGATGCCCTGGTGGCGGCAGACCAGGGACCGGATCCCTTCCTCGGTGGAGGATTCGGCGCCTTCCGCGCCCGCCGCGCGGCTGCGGTTCTCGCTGTGAGGACGGTAGGGAATCGTCGGCGTCCCCGGCAGATCGGGGCAGGACTTGGGATCGTCCGTGAATACGACCTTCTCGCCCTGCTCGGTCTGCTCGAAATAGTAGAAGATCCCTTCGTACTCGAGCCAGCGGGAGAGGAAGGCCAGGTCCGTCTCCTGGTACTGCACGACGTACTCCCTCTTCGGAAGGGCCCGGCTAACCTTGAACTCGAAATCCTTGCTGGTGAGGCGTTTCTTCCCGGCCACCTCGGCTTCCAGGACCTCCTTCACGATCTCGGTCACGTCTTTTCCGAGGAAGACGCGGCTCTGCACGGAGAGGCCGAACTTCCAGAGCCGGGGAACCAGGACGCCGCGGTAATGCACCCAATCCTGCTGCTTGTCCAGCTGTTCGAATCGGGACATCACCCCGTGGATCTTGACGGTCCGCATCCGGACCCGGGTGCCATCCCCCGCGGGGACCTTGAGTCCGAAATTCGCCGGCTGGCGGACGACGTCTTCCAGCTTGACGTCCGCCTGGTGCGAGAGGAATTCGAACTCGAATTCGTACGGGGCGGAGAGCGCCTCCACGCCCTTCATCGAGGACACCCGGAGCGGCTCCTTGAGCCCGGCTTCGGTGTGAAAATCGATTCCCTGGGTGGCATCGCTGGCCATGAAATCCTCCCTCTATCGATGTCCAGGCCGGGAAGGGCGGTCAGTATACTCCCCAATCCGGGGGAGCCGCCACCCCCGCGTTCCAGGCGAAATGAAATCTGGAACCACTAGCCCATGACGATGACCTTGGTCTGGCTGGGCGCGACCTGGACTCCGGCCGGGCAGTTCGGACTTGATCCGTTGTGACCGAACTGCGTCGTCAAATGGATGATCGGTTGACCCCCCACCAGGACCTTCGAGACCCCCATCAGCGCCTTGGCCGGACCCATCACCATCCCGGATGCGACGCCCATCGCAACTCCCGCGTTATCGCCGTTGGTCATCGGGATCTGGGTGTTCATGTGGGCGGCCGGAGAGCCGCCGATCATCACCTTCATGGCCGCCGTGGCCGGAATCGCCTGCGGGAGCATGGCCGTGTTGGGATACGGAATCGGTATCGGAGGGGCGGGCGGCGCCGGTGTGAGGCAGACGTCCGGAAAGCCCATCGCCTGGCCGCCGCCGATTGTGGATGCGAACATAACGTCCTCCTATCCCAAATAGATCTTCTCGCCGTCGATCTTGGATTCCTTCTCCGACCGGATGAAGGTCCGCTCCGCCAGCTGCAGATGGGTCCCTTCCGTGACGATCCGCGAGCGGCCGGATTTTGTCTCGAAGAGATCCTTCACCCACTGGAAGGCGCTCTCGAAGCGTTGCACGAGCGACCGGGCCTCGATCTCCAGGGAGTCCGCGCGAAGCTCGACCCGGGGCGCCGTTGTCGTCACGGCCTCCGCGGCATCCAGGTGGATGCTGCCCTGGGGCGCCGAGAGCGTCACATCTCCCGGGAACGACAGAACGCTGGGGCCCCGGCCCTGCAGCACGCCGATCACATACGCGCGCTCTTCCTGCGCGGCGACCAGGACGACGTCGCCCGGCGCGGGCTGGTAGGAGAAGGCCAGCGCCATTTCGGCCCATTCTTCTTCGGAATGCCCGGGCCGGCGGAGCTGGACCCGCTGGCCCACCGCGCGGCATACCGTCGCGGGCCCCAGATAAAGTCCGGTTTCCTGTTGCAGCATCGTATCACCTCTCGTCATTTCTTCGGTTGAAAGGTCTCCGCCTCGAGGCGTGCCAGGTCGGTTCGACGAACATGCCGGGTCTGAACCGACTTCCAGTTCGTGCCCTCCTCGTGGATCGCGTGAAGATTGGCGCCCAGCAGGTTGGCACCCGAAAAATCCGCCCGATCGAGCACCGCCCAGGAGAAATCCGCATAATCCAGCCGGGCTTTCAGGAATCTGGCCTCGTGGGCATGGATCTTGTGAAAGACAGACTCGCGGAGATCGGATTCGTCGAACGTCGCCCGGTCCATCCGGGTCTCGATGAAGCAGGCTCGGCGAAAGCGTCCCCGGGCCAGACGAGCGTTGCCGAGGTCGGCCTTCATGAACCTCACGTAGTCGCCTCTGGCCTCGTTGAAGTTCGCCCCGGTGAGATTGGCTTCGTTGAAGGACGTCCGGAGCACAATCGCCTTCTCGAAGTTCGCCTCGCGCAGATCGCCCTTGTTGAACTGCGTATCCGTGAGATCCGCTCCCCGAAGGTCCGCCTTGGGGAGCTTGGCCCCGGAGCAGTCGCAGCGGACGATCGAGGCGCCTGCCAGCTTGACCTGGGAGAGATCCAGGCCCGACAGCGCGGCATCCTCGAGCCGGGCCCCGGAGAACGACGCTCCGGCGAGCGTCGCCCCCGCCAGAGAGACGGCGCTCAGCCGCACGTCCTTGAAGTCCATTCCGGTGAGATCGCTGCCCTCGAGCACGCCCTGGCTGACATTGGAGCCTGTCAGTCGGGCTCCCCTCAGGTTCGCCTTGGTGAAGTCGGCGCCGCTAAGGTCCGACCTGGAAAGATCGGCGCCTTCCAGGTCGGCCTCCGCAAAGGACGCGCCGCGGAGGTCCCGGTCCGAGAAATTGAGTCCTTTGAGCTTCGTCCTGGAAAACGAGCAGCCCCGCAGGAGGGCGCCGCCGAGCCCGATTCCCTCAAGCGTCGATCCCTTGAGCGAGGCCGATTCGAGATCGGCGCCCGCGAAGTTCGCCTTCGTCAGGACGGCGCTCTCGAACTGGGCCCGCTTGGCGACGACCTTCTGGAACCCGGCCCCCGCCAGATCGGCGCCCGACAGGTTGGCGTCGGTGAGATCCGCCCCGGCGAAGCCGGCCTTGGCGAGAAGGGCGCCTTTCAGTCGGACCCGCTTCAGCGTGGCCTTCTCAAAGGAGGCGTTTTCCAGCTTCGCACGGGAGAAATCGAGCCCTTCAAGATCGCGACCGCCGAAATCCACGCCCGACAGAATGGCTTCGGTGAACATCGTTCGGGAACGGCCCAGGCCTTCCCGGGGAAGACGGGCGCCCGAAA
>DATGFI010000030.1:0-2461 GCA_035309205.1 Planctomycetota bacterium
CCTGGCGGACGCAGAGCGACGTGGAGGATCTGCGCTACAGGACCGAGCAGGACTGGCTGATGGAATTCCGGTCGACCTGGAACGCGCCTCAGGCCGGGGGAACCCGCCTGACCCTTCCGGATCTGGAGGGCTGGCGTGACAGCGTCCTCC
The DNA here is from genome assembly GCA_035309205.1 of Planctomycetota bacterium. Taxonomy (GTDB): domain Bacteria; phylum Planctomycetota; class MHYJ01; order MHYJ01; family JACPRB01; genus JACQFK01. The sequence goes on from DATGFI010000030.1 coordinate 151, forward strand.
TCAACGCCGATGCCGCCGTCCTGACCTACATGCGAGACCAGTCGGTCCAGAAGATCGCCTCCCTGGAGTCGCGCGCCTATGCCCTGGCGCCTCTCAACGAGGACAGCAAGGTGCAGATCTACGAGTTGATGTGGATGTCCCGGGTCGAGAAGCTCCGGCTGCAGTTCATCGAGGATCGCCTGGGTTCGGTCCGCCGCTGAGCGGAGCCCTCCGCGCACCGAGAGATCCGACGTCAACGGTAGACGAGGTCGATGACGGCGACTTCCGGCCTCGCCAGGAAGCGCACATGCGGGGCACCGCCGCCCCCCGAGCCCACTCCTCGATTGACGTACATCGGAATACCGTCGACGGTGTAGAGCCCGCTTTCGTACTTCTTGTGAAACTTCGACAGCGTGATCACGGCTCCCCAGAACGGAAGGCAGACCTGCCCGCCGTGCGTATGTCCGCAGAGAAAGAGGTCGACCCGCTGACCCGGATCGCGCGACCGAAGCTGATCGACGGCGTCGGGCATGTGATGGAGGTAGATCGTGGGGACCTGATCGTCCTTCGGCGGAAGCAGATCCCGGAGCGGCCGGCTGGGTTCGATGCCCTGGCCCACGAGCCGCAGCCGATGGCCGTCCCGCTCCAGTACGAGGGTGTCGTCCACGAGATACGTCGCCTTCGCCCGGCGGAACAGGTCCGCCGACACGAATTTGGTGTCCCAGTTCCCCTCGACGCCCACCACCCCGTAGGGGGCTTCGAGCGCGCCGAGGATCTCGCTGAGTGCGACCGCTCCTTCGCGGACGTTCATGTAGTCCCCCGTCAGCACGATCAGCTGGGGCTTCGCCGCGCGCACCTGGGCCATCATCCGCTCTTCCCGCCGGCCGATTCGGTCCAGATGCAGGTCCGACAGGTGCACGATCCGGAATCGATCGTGGCCGAGGATCGGCTCGCCGACCTTGATTTCCGTGTGCGTCGTCACGACCCAGTCCGCTTCGATGAGCGTCCCATAGGCGAAGCAGAGGAGGAAGACGACAACCAGGGCCAGGCAGGGCAGGACCACCCACGGACGTTCCGTGAAAACCTTCTTGTCGGGGGGCATGAGACCCCAGCGTTTGGCGAGGCGGTAGGATGCCCAGGACGCCACGACCACGAGGGAGAGCAGGGGTAGGGCGAAGATGAGGGTCAGGAGAACGATGGCATCAACCGGCAGTGTGTGGGCCATGCCAACGCCCGCTGCTCCGGGGGCCGTCCCGGAGACCGGCGGTCCTTATTGCTGGGGAGCCGGAGCGACGCTCTTGCCTTCAAGCGCCTTCTGGCTGCGCTCGACCCCTTTCATCGCCTCGGCATTGTCCTGATCGTTGGTCAGCGCGCCCTTATAGTGAGACAAGGCCGCTTCCAGATCTCCGCGCCCTTCGTACAGGCGGGCGAGCGTCAGATGGATTTCCAGCCGGAGCGAGGTCGTCCAGATTCCCGCGAGCGCGTTCTCGTAGTGGCGGATCGCGATGGCGGGCTTCTTGGCGGCCACCGCTTCCTTGGCCAGGGACAGGTCGGCCAGCGCGTCGTCGGTGTAGACCATGGGTTCGATGATCTCGATTCGGTTGACCAGGAACCAAGGCTTCAGTTCGTAGTCGCTCATGACGGTCGCGCTGATCCGGACCAGCGAGTACCGGCCGGCCGTGAACAAGTCAGGAACGCTGGGGCTGTCCTTGCGGAGGAAGAGCAAGGGGAAGCTGTGGGCACGGTCGTCCCCTTCCCAGAGCTTCGCGTCGCTGGCCCACACGGAGAAGGCGATGTGGTTCTCGGGATCGAAGATCGTGAGGAAAGGAATGAAGCCCTTCTCGCCCACCTTGTTGAGAACGGCATCAAAGCGGACGTCGGTGAACTTGTAGGGGGTCGGATCGGCGATGATCTTCTTCAGCGCAACCTCGGAGAACGGGCCGACCAAGTCGCGTCGGAAGTCGCGCTCGCTCTCGTCGGCGATTCTCTCCAGCTCGCCGTTCCAGTAGGTGCAGGCATTGAGGGCGGTCATTCCGGCCAGAAGTCCTGCAACGAGAAACTTCCGAAGAACCGCGTCGGTCATAGCGCCTCCGAACCGAGTTTCCAGAATTGGGGTCAGTTAACTCTAGCACATAAGGGTGGACTGTCAAATGAAAAGAGCCCGTTCGCGAGCCCGGAGGCCAACCCGGGGAGGTTCCGGACGTTGAAATGGGTGTGAGAAGAACCCGGGACCGAGGCGTCGCCCTCATCCTGGCCCTCCTGGTGCTGGTCATCCTGGTGGTGCTCATCCTCCAGATGTCGGCCAGCTCCCTTCACAACCGGACCGTGGCCG
>DATGFI010000031.1:0-6036 GCA_035309205.1 Planctomycetota bacterium
AACCCGAAGCTCGCGCCCGGGGAGCCCAAGTCCAGTCCGAGGCAGCCCATGATGGGGATGATGCCGCCGCCTCCGAGTGAGCCGAAGGGGGACATCACGAAATTCTGCTCCGACCTCGGTCTTCAGTTCCCGACCGAGAACATCGTCTGGGACACGTACAATCCCCACCCGAAGCTCAATCTGGCGCCTCGAGAAATTCTCTTCATCGGGCAGGACCGGTTCAACCAGAGCGATCCGATCACCTCCGGGCTGCAGGAAATGGTGATGCTCTACGGCGGCGAGGTCCGCTCCTCGGGCGGCTTGCCGCTGAACTTCACGCCGCTCCTGTCGACCACGCCGATGTCCGGCAGCGTCCTCAAGAGCCAGCTCTTCCAGAACAGCTTCTTCGGGATGAGCCGCGTGGAACCTCAATACCGGCCCCGCGGCCAGTCGTCCACGCTGGCGGCGCGCATTAAGGGTTCGGTGTCCTCGGCGCCGCTCGTTCCCGGCCAGCCACCGGCCGGACCCCCTTCCAACGTCAACGTCATCTTCGTCGCCGACCTCGACTGCATCTCCAATCTCTTCTTCAACCTGCGCGCCGAGGCGCCCGAGGGCCTGAGCTTCGACAACATCGCGTTCGTTCTGAACTGCGTCGACGTGCTCGCCGGCGACGAGTCCTACGTCGACCTCCGCAAGCGGCGCCCCAAGCACCGTACCCTGGAGCGCTTCGAGGACCTCACGAAGAGCCATAACCAAAAGATGCTCGACGAGACCAAGGAGGCGGAAGAGAAGGCCGAGAAGGAGCGCAGCGACGCTCAGGCCCGCTTCGACGCCAAGATCGAGGAGGTCCGCAAGCGGACGGACTTCGACGAGCGCCGCAAGGAAATGGAGGTCCGTAACCTGCAGGAGGTCGAGAACAAGCGCCTCACGGCCAAGCAGCGCGAGATCGACGAGGCGAAAAAAGCGGCGATCGAACGCAGCAGGAGCACGATGAAGCAGCGCGTCAGTTCGATCAAGAAAAACATCCGGATCATCTCGTTCCTCCTCGCCCCGGTGCCGGCGGCGATCGTCGGCCTGTACATGCTCACGCGCCGCATGGCGGCCCAGGGGAGGGCAACATGATGAGCGAAGCCAAGAAGTCCGGCATCTTTGCCGGGGTCGCGGCGGTGCTGGTGCTGCTCGCGGTCGTCTCGGCCCCCCGCGCCCGGGAGGCGGCGGTCTTCGTCCCCCAGGGCACGGAGTTCTATCCGGCCTTCAAGGATCCGCTCAAGGTCGCGGCGCTGGAAGTGATCGAGCCCGACGAGCTCTCGGGCGGCTTCAAGCCATTTCGCGTCCAGGTCGTCGACGGCCAGTGGTCGATTCCTTCCCATAGCAACTATCCCGCCGACGGCAAGGATCGGCTGGCAAAGACGGCCGCTTCGGTGATGGACCTCAAGAAGGACCGGCTCGCCTCGGACAATCCCAAGGATTACGAGGAGTTCGGCGTCGGCGATCCCCAGGACCAGAACGAGCAGGGCAAGAAAGGTCGCGGCAAGCGGGTGAAGCTCTTCGACGCCGCGGGCGCCATTCTGGCGGACTACATCTTCGGCAAGGAAACCAAGGAAGGCGCCGAGTATCGCTACGTCCGCGTCCCCGACCAGAAGCAGACCTGGGCGGTGAAGGTGAAGCCCGACATTTCGGTGAAGTTCGAGGACTGGGTGGAGACCGACCTTCTCAAGGTCGGCACCGCTTCTCTCCGGAAGGTCCTGATCGACAAGTACTCCTTCGATTCGGTGGAGCAGAAGATCCTCGGGAAGGCTGTCTATTCGGCGGCGCGGGAAGACTCCGCGGCGCCCTGGAAAGTCTCCGACGCGAAGGACACTGAAGAAACGAACACGGAGACGATGACGAGCATCACGAGCACGCTCACCGGTCTCAAGCTGACCGGAGTGCGCCGCAAGCCCGACCTGGTGGCGCAGGCGAACGATCTGCGGAATCTGGGCAAGCTGCCGCGCGAGGCGCTGATCGCGGTGGCGCGGGCGCTGTCGGGCAAGGGTTTCTTCGTCTTTTCAGAGGACAAGAACCGCTACGGGATGATCTCGAGCGAAGGCGAGATGCAGGTCTCCTGCGACGACGGAGTGATCTATACGCTTCGCTTCGGCGACGTGCTGATCGGCAGCGGAGATGAAATCAGCGCAGGCCTGCCGGACGACGGCGGAAAGGACAACAAGGACCCGAAGAAAGACGAGAAGAAGAAGGACGAGAAGAAGGGCGGCTCGGAGAACCGCTACCTGATGGTATCGGTCGCCTACGACGAGTCCCTGGTCGGCCCGGCTCCGGTCGAGCCGAAAGCCTACGTCGCCGATCCGGCCAAGAAGCCGGAGGAACAGAAGGCGGACGAGGAGAAGGCGAAGCACGACAAGGAAGATTACGAGTCGAAGAAGAAGGACTGGGAGAAGAAGAAGACCGACGGGAAGAAGCGGGCCGCGGATCTGTCGACGCGCTTCGCGCCCTGGTATTACGTGATCTCGGCGGATGCGTTCAGCAAACTTCGGGTGGAACGGTCGAGTCTGGTGAAGGCGAAGGAGACGCCGAAGGACGAGAAGAAGCCGGAGGACAAGAAGCCGGTCGAGCCGCCGAAGGACGAGAAGAAGCCCGACGCCTCCAAGAACGACAAGAAGCCGGAGCCGTCGAAGGACGTCAAGAAGCCCGAGGACAAGAAACCGGAAGAGAAGAAGCCGGACGAGAAAAAGTCCGACTCGCCCAAGCCCGACGAGAAGAAGCCGTAGTCCACAGGGGCGGCTCACAGCCCCATCCCCCCTCCGAAGCGCCCGAAAGTCCCCGGCCCGGGTGCTTGGGTGATTCGCGTGGTGCTTCCACGACCGGCGCTGCGCTTTGAGGCGGCAAGCGTTCCCGGCCGGCTTACCCAGGCCCCCGCGCCCGGTTCAGAGGGTCCAGCCCCTCCGGTATTCTCGTTTCAGGTACTGCTCCGCTTCGGGGCAGTTCCTCGCCTTCAGCGCCGCCGCGTCCCAGTCGAGTTGTTTGCCCGTCCGGTACGCCACGTTGCCCAGAAGTACCGTCTCCGCCAACGGGCCCGAGTAGTCGAACGCGCAAAGCGCGGGTTTCCCCGACCGGATCGCTTCCATCCACTCTTTGTGATGACCGAGCGATTTCGCGAGCGTCTGCTCCGGCCGCTTGTAGTCCTTGAAGTCCGATTCCGGCAGGAGCCGGTGCTGGCCATAGTTCGACACGATCATCCCCTTCTCGCCCACGAAGAGCACTCCCGCGCCCTTCCAATCGCCGAGCTTCCCTTCGCTCACCTGGGACGGCTGCTTGTCCCCGTGGTACCAGGTCAGCTTCACCGGCGGAAGCTCGCCGCGCGACGGGAATGTCCACTTGGCCACCAGCCAGGGCGGCGCTCCATGGGGGTCCACCTCCGGGCCCTCCGCCTCCACCGTCAGACAGTGCTTCAGTTTCAGCGCCCAGAATACCAGGTCGATGAAGTGACAACCCATGTCCGCCAGATGCCCGCCGCCGAAGTTCCAGTAGCAACGCCATTTCGCGGGATGGTAGCGGGGACTATAAGGCCTCTCTTCGGACGGACCCAGCCACAGATCCCAGTGCAGGCCCTCGGGAATCGGGCTTTCCTTGGGCAGGCCGGAGGCCGTCCACTGAGTGCCTCCCAGCCAGACGTGCGCCTCTCCCACCGCGCCGATCGCTCCTGCCTGCACCAGTTCCACGACTCGGCGGTAGTTGTCCTCCGCGTGAATCTGCGTCCCCATCTGCGTCTGGACCTTCCGCTCCGCGGCCACCTGGGTCATCACTCGGACCTCATGAACGGTCCGCGCCATCGGTTTTTCGGTATAAAGATGCCGACCCATCCTCATCGCCATCAGTCCCGCAGGGGCGTGGATATGGTCGGGCGTGGAGACCACGACGGCGTCCAGTGTCTTTTCCTTTTCGAGCAGTTCGCGGAAATCGTTGTATTTCGCCGCATTGGGCAACTTGATCGCCGCCTGCGCGAGGTTCTTGTCGTCCACGTCGCAGAGGGCAATCTGGTTCTGGTCGGCCGTCGCCCGCAGGTGGTCGGCTCCGCGCATCCCCGCGACGCCGATGTGGCCGACGTTCAGCTTCGCATTCGGCGACTTCTCCTGGCCGTAGCCCAACTGCCGTCCGGCGATCCAGAAGCCTGCGGCAGCCGTCGACGTCTCCCGGAGGAACTGCCTGCGGTTCATGCCTTGAGCTCCCATCCCTTCCGATACTCGCGGTGAAGGAGGCGGTCGGCCTCCGGCGCGTTGGTGCACTTGAGGTTGACGGAGTCCCATTCCAGCTTCTTGCCGAGGCGGTAGGCAATCGAGGCCAGGTGGTTCGCCTCGGTCAGCGGCCCCGAATAGCCGAAATTGCAGCTCGTCTTGAGATCCGTCTTGGCGGCATTGATCCATTCGGCCCAGTGGCCGAGCGACTTGGGGATCCGCTCACCGTCGTACTTATAGTCCTTGAATTTGTCTTCCGGCAACACGGCGACCTTCGAGTAGTTCCCGACGATCGACGCCTTGTCGCCGACAAAGAGGCAGCCGCTCTTGTAGGGGGCAGGGATCGTCCCATCCTTGAGGCCCGGCGGCTTTTCCTGGCCCTGGTACCAGGTCAGCTTGACGGGAGGCAGGTCGCCGCGCTGGCCGTATTCATAGACTGCGCGGAAGGAGGCGGGTGCAAGTTCCGGATGCGGCGGCGGGCCGAAGCCTTCGATCGTCTTGGGGTGGTCCAGCTTGAGGGCCCAAAAGGGGAGGTCGTTCGAGTGGCTGCCCAGGTCGCTCATCGTGCCGGACCCGAAGTCCCACCACCGGTACCACTTCGGTCCGGGGAAGTACACGGTATTGAAGGGCCGATAGGGGGCGGGACCGATCCACAGATCCCAGTTGAGGGTGGGCGGAGGCGTCATTTCCTCGGCCGGCCGCTCCTGGGTGCTGACAATGTCGTTGTAGGCGGCCGCGTCCTCCGGGCTCTGGCGGCCCCAGGTGCGCTCGACCCAGACGTGCACCTCCCGGATCGGACCGGCGACCCCGGACTGGACCAGCTCCACAATGCGGCGGTAGTTCTCCGACGCGTGCATCTGCGTGCCCATCTGCGTGGCGACCCGGGCTTTCTTCGCGGCCTCCTGGATGACGCGGGCTTCCCAGACGCCGTGGGTGAGGGGCTTCTCGCAGTAGACGTGTTTTCCGAGCTGCAGCGCCGGCAACGTCGCAAACGCGTGGGTGTGCTCGCACGTGGAGACGACGACCGCGTCGAAGTCCTTCGAATCATCGTAGACCTTCCGGAAGTCCGTATACTTCTTTGCCGCGGGGTGGAGCTTTGCCGCGGAGTCGACATTCTTGGAGTTGACGTCGCAGAGGGCGACGATGTTCTCACCTCCGACCTCCTTCAGATTGGCCCCGCCGCGTCCGCCCGAGCCGAGCATCGCGATGTTGAGTTTCGCGTTGGGCGATTTCTCCTGTCCGTAGCCGGTTTGCCGCCCGGCGATCCAGAATCCAGCGCCCGTGATCGTGGTGTTCCGAAGGAATTGGCGGCGGCTGATACGCGACATGTGAATGGTCTCCCAGCGACGTGAAATCCCCAGCACCCGCTCCGACCTGCTACCTAAGTGTACGGCCGCAGGCGCCCCGGTACGAACTCTTTCCCGAAAAGAAAACCGCCACAGGGCTGAAATGAGGGATATCCTCGAATCGTCCAATGCACGCCAGCAGGAGATCGCAAGATCATGACGACCACGCCGAGCCTGGAAGGCCGCCCGGTGAAAGAGTATCGAGGGATCGTGACGGGGGAAGCGGTGGCGGGCGGATCGATGGGCGATCTGGGCGCCGCTCTTTCCAACCTGGGGAATACCCACGATCCGCTCCACGAACGATATCTCGTGGAAGCCGAGGAATCGGCCCTGAGGAAGCTGGAGGCCCGGGCTCAGGAACTGGGGGCCTACTCGGTGCTGGGCGTCCACCTGGATTACGATACGAGAAGTGCCCGGGCTCCGTGATGCTCTCCGCCTATGGCCCCGCGGTCGTCGTCGCCTGAGGGAAAAGAAAAAGG
>DATGFI010000032.1:0-9138 GCA_035309205.1 Planctomycetota bacterium
GCTTTGTCGAGGAGGGAGAGGGATACGAGAAGGCTTGGGATCTGGTGAAAGAATGTCTCCGCTATGAACTGGGTAACGAGGTCGGGGATGATCTGATCTTGGGTCGGTATTGGAAGGGCAGCGCCTGGGATTTCGTCCCCGACCTCCTTTCGTACCAATACGGCCTTCTCGAAGGCAAACGGTTGATCGCATGCCACCAGAAGCTGCTGCAACTGACCGAGGAGAAGTTCGTGGCAACGCTCCAGAGAATTGACTTGAAGGAAAATTATCCATCTTTTGGAGCTCGTCTCGAGCCAGAGCATGTCCAATGGATCCTCGACGCGTTCCGGCAGCTCAATCGGAACCTCAAGCGAGCGATTGAAACAGGGCTGCCGCTCTTCTACATGCTCGATTGATGGCAGCACTCTGCTACCTGATGCGCCTTGTATCCCGGCAGTCGCGATTGGAAAATGGCGATATGACAAAGGACGACTTGATCAAGCAGCTGAAGGGCCTCTCAAAGAAGCAGTTCGTGAGAGTTGCGCCGTTCATCGAAGCAGACCTGGACGCCGCGGACAATCTGGCCGCCCTGCACAAGGAAATCGAGGCTGGGCGCCGCAGCGCGGCCACCCAGCCGATTCTCGAGGCCAAAGACGTCTACTCCCGGGTGCGGCAGACTTGCTCCTAGGGCTCCTGAAGCGATATACTCCGGTCATCTTCGAGAGGGGTGCTCCTTCTTGACTGCACAAGACCCGCGAAATACTCCTTCCTACCGGCTGAACGAAGCCGCTCACTATCTTCGCATCCCTAAGGCAACCCTGCGATCCTGGCTGGTCGGTCAGGGTTCCTTTAAGCCCGTCATTGCCATCGCGGATCGAAGCAGGCTCCAGCTCTCGTTCATCAACTTGGTCGAGGTCCATGTGCTCGACGCGATCCGTCGCCAGTATGCGGTCTCGCTGCAGAAAGTCCGTCAGGCGCTGGCTACGCTGAATCGCCTGCCCCCTCCCCCCGAACCGTCGAAGCATCCTCTCGCCCAGCATCGGTTCGCCACGGACGGGAAACACCTGTTCACTGAAAGGCTCGGTCAACTGACCAATCTCAACGAGCAGGGCCAGCTGGAGATGGAGGCCGCCCTCGATCAGCACCTGAAGCGGATCGTCTGGGCCAAGGACGGGGCGCCCGCCAAACTCTTCCCCTTCATCCGCAAGCGCCAGCCCGATGAGCCGAAGGCCATTGTCATCGACCCCAACCTCTCCTTCGGGCGCCCGGTTCTCGCCGGAACCGGCATTGCCACCGCTGTGATCGCGGAGCGGTACAAGGCCGGCGAATCGATCAGCGACCTGGCGAAGGACTATGGGCGAAAAGCTCTCGAAATTGAAGAAGCGATCCGGTGCGAGCTATCGGTCCAAGCGGGATAACCCTCTCGAGCTCTTTGTCGATCGCTGCCTCGGAAAGAACCTCCTCCCCGAGGCACTCCGCAAGCTGCCCAATCTGATCGTCCACGTCCCGAAAGTCGCCGCCAAGGGCTGGGTGATCCTCACCAAGGACAAGGACATCCGTCACCGCAAGCTCGAACTGGATGCCGTTCTGAACAACGAGGCCTACATGCTGACCTTCGGCCACGGCGACTACACGGCGCAGGAAATGGCCGAAGCTTTCACCCTGGCGTTGCCCAAGATCAGAAGGGCCGTGGGCGGATATTTTCCGCCGCTCATTGCCCGGATTACGGTGATTCTATCTCGATATGAACCCTCTACGAGGAATACCCGGCCAAACCGATTCGAGTCGATTCCCACTAACTCGGGAGCACAACTCCCGAAAACTACATATGGTGGTTTCAAGATGGCACAAGTACGGCACAAAAATAGGGGGCGTTTTCTGCTAGGAGACCCAGCGACGCAACCTCCTACGCCCCAAGGAATTTTGGTGGGCCCGCCCGGACTCGAACCGGGAACCAAGGGATTATGAGTCCCCTGCTCTGACCAATTGAGCTACGGGCCCAAGTTACTTGTGCTTAACGATTTCTGCTTCTTTGACACCCGATGCTTTTTCACAAGAAATCGGTGCGAGGAGTCCTGTGAGTAGTGATTCCCAACGCACCCCACGAGGGCCATGCCGGCGCCAATGGCGGACAACGAATACACGAATCCCTTCCATGAATTGCAACGAAGGAGCTAGCCCTGCCGGATGGGGGCCGGCCATTGACGGGTTTAGTTTATTCGGTGAATGGAATTCACTTCTGCCGGGAGCATACTCTGAAGCTAGGCGATAGGCAAGAATGGAATGGGAAACCGGAAACCGGTCAGTGACTTCGTTGAGAAGCTCAAGTCTGCCGGTTGTGCGAGTCGTGTCTTGGCCTCCTAAGGAAGGAAGCGCCCCCCCCTGGAAGAGCATTGTCCGAGAACCTCAACGGATGCGGCACAGGCGGCGTCACCTGGAGAACCCAATCGATTCGAGCAATGACGGAGGTTGCCCATGCGCCGCCGGCGGGTTGGCCAAGGGGGGCCGGGGAGTCCGCAAGAGCTCCACCGCGCATTCCTCAACCTTCAAGTCCCGCGTACTTTGACTCCTTTACCCCGAAAGAGTCCGACTCTGGGCTTCAAAAACGGAGCGCTTTTGCGAAATCGCGTCTGGCACAGAAGTTGCGGTACCTAAAGTGGTTCGCTCTCTCGAACTCTGGAAGCGGCGCCCGGGACCCTGAAGCTCAGTTCCCCGGCGGCTCGGACAAAGACGCGTGCCTTAGCACGAATCATCTGCTCAAGCAGGTCCGAGTGAGAGCTTCCTGAAGAGACTCGCTGGAGCGAGACCCCGGGCAGGTGGGGCCCTTGCTTACCTTACCCGTGCGTCGCCTCGGGGCGAGACACTTACGGCGCGAACGCCTAGTGCGGCCCGGAACGCCGCCTCGTTCGACCCCCGCCCCGAGTGTGTCCTTTTCGTTCCTCGTCCGCTCCGCGGTCGATCCAAACTTCAACCGCGGAGCTTCGTTATTTCTCCGCATCCCTTTCGCCTCCGCTTCGTTGAAAGCTCTATCTACTGCAGAAGCCCTCGCGCGGTCGGGGAGAGGTTCAGGCCGAACGAGCCTTACTTCTTTTCCCGCAGGTAATCGGCGATCTGCGTCGCGGCGTCTTCCAGGGCTGTCTCGACGTTTGAGTACTTCGGCTTGGCGACGACCGATATTGAAACGACGGTGGCGTTCGTCTTATTGTCGACGAGGGTCGCATCGCACGACACCTTCGAGCTGCTGCGGCCGTACCAGCCCCAGCCGCCGGCTTTCTTCATGTCGAGGATGACGACCTTCAGGGTGACGTCGGTGTCCCCCTCGTCCTTGGACAGCTTGAACTCCTGGAAGGCCTCGCGCTCCTTCAACTTGACCATGAGCTGCGTTTCCATGCGGCCCGTATACTCCTGCCCTTTTTCCTTGGGGTCTTCCGCCGTGCAGACAAGCTTCACGGACTTGAAGGCGCCGATGGGACCGGTCGGCTCACTGTCAACCTTGAGGGTGGGGCCGGTTGTTCCGCAAGCCGCTCCGACGAAGGCGGCGATCAGGAAGGTTGCGAGGCGGGCGGTAGCCGGAACAGCTTGGGCGAGCATGGATTTCATGGTCATTCTCCGAAATGATCCTTTACGGACGCGGAGGCAGGTTCGTCGACGGGTCCCGGCGTAGGTACAACCGGCCACAAAGAGCGGAATGAGGACGATCAGGACGCGGGCCCGCGGGGCGCCCTGGAGCAGGCGCCTCGGGTTTCCGTGATGCAAATCGTTTCACATTCGTCCTTTCAGGCGCGGCCGCTCGATGTTGTCCGAAGAATGGTATCCTGCCGAATCAAACTTGCACGGGATGAATTGAAGTACTTCAGTACCCTCATGGAGGGGGACCGCAGCGGTGCGTATGCGATCGCACTTGACCGCTTCCGGATGCAGGAAGTCGAGATGCAAGGACCCCCAGCGAACTCAGCACCCCCATACGGTGGCTCCATTTTCAGAAGAGCCCCCCTGATGACAGGGACTTCAACCTTGGAGGTCTCTTTGGACTTGGCGGTTCTTGCGGGGGATTTTCGATTCCTTTGAAGGCGCTGTTCGGGCAACGGGCATTGGTCTTTGCGAAAACAGTTCGACGACAGTTGGGGCAGACAGGGCGTGCCATGGGCCCCTTCAAGTCGGAGCTGCTTGGTCAGTGTAGTCCCCTTCGAGTCGTCGGTTCAGCGATTTTGACATTCATCCTTTCCGCCGGCAGGCTCCGGTTGACTCCCGCGAGCCGCCGGTCACAAATCTGTCTAGCTCGAGAAATCGGACAGATGAGCCGGCCCTCGTAGCGTAGAGTAAGGTACTTATGCGAGTCGCTCTCCTGATCGCGGCAGCAATACTTCTCGCTCCCTCCGCAGCTCAAGAGCAGAAAGAGCGACCTCTTTACAAGACCGCTTATCGCGTCATCAACGTCCACTCCCACTGGGATAAGCCCAACGAAGCGGCGGCCAAGGCGGAAGTCGACATCATGGACGCAGCTGGAGTGACCGCCGAGGTGAACTTGGATGTCGGCCGCTCCGATGGGACGCTTCCGGAATGGATGGCTCTTCGGAAGAAGTTCTCCGGCCGAATCTTGCTCTTTACGAAATTCACCGAGAAGGACTTCGAGCGAATCCGTGAGCCGGGGTTCTTCGAAGGTCTCGTTCGTGAATTGGAGCGCTCCGCCAAGATGGGCGTCCAGGGCGTCAAGATCTGGAAAGATCTGGGGATGTACATCAGAGACGGTTCAGGCGAGACCCTCAAGATCGACGACCCGCGATTGGACCCGTTCTGGGATAAGTGCGGAGAATTGGGGCTCCCGGTACTTATCCATTCGGCCGACCCCAAAGAGTATTGGTACCCGTTGACGTATAACAGCCTGCACTACGGCTATCGATCGGAAGAGGACCAGCACTATAAGAACCCGAGGATGCCTCGTTGGGAAGAACTGATCCGCGAGCGTGATTCCGTGGTGGCCAAGCACCCGAAGACGACCTTCATCGGCGCCCACTTCGGGAGCATGACCTTTGATCTTGAGGAGCTGGGAGCGAGACTCGATAAGTACCCGAATTTCCACGTGGAGTGCGCCGCGCGACTGCGCATTCTCGGGCGGCTCAATCCCCAGGCGGTTAGAGACTTCTTCTCCAAGTATCAGGACCGAATTCTCTTCGGCACGGACGGGATCGTCCTGGCTTCAGGTCATAAGCCTGGAAATGGAAAGAACATTGTGATCTACCCGGTGGACGATGCCGACCTGGTTCGCGTCGATCCGGCCAATGTCGAGGCGGTCGAGCGCTGGAAAGAGCGGGCGCTTCGCGTGTACTCTCGCTACTTCGAGTACTTCGAGACCGACCGGCTGGACCTCGTGGACCCCACAGGTTTTGCTCCTGATTCGCTTCGCTTGAGGGGTGCCAAGCTGCCTGCCCAGGTGCTCGAGAAATTCTATCATGCCAATGCCGAGCGCCTGATCCCGAGCCTCGCGGCGAAGAAGTGATGCCGGCTTGCTCCAGGAGGGCCCGGCTCCCCCCTGAGCTACCGGCCCCCAGCCACCAGCGTTCAGGGAAGTCTTTCGGCGACGCGTGATGCTCCCTACCTGCGTGAACCGTCGACTTCCGAAGTAGGGGGATGATGATGCGCGTTTGCACGGGCGCTCATCGGCGGCGTCCGCGTCTTGATGCTTACTTATCCGATTCCTTCGCCTGGGCCTGGGCCTTCAGCATGCCCAGCAGCTCCACCAACTTATCAGCCAGTGAGCGCTGGAATGCGGGCGTCGCCTCGGGAGGGACGCGGAGAAGAGCGTCGATCTTGCGGAGCACGCCCGAGGACTCCCGGAAGCCGCACTTCCTGCAGCCCGTGGAGAGGGACTGAACCATATCCCGGGCCTTGGCTCGCCGCGCTTCGCTGTGAAAATCATACAGGACGTTGAGGACTGCTCCTTCCAGGAGCATGATGCAGCGGGGGATGCCAGCGCGGGCATCGGCGATCGTGAAGAGCTCTTCACTGCGGGGCCGAAGGACGTGGCTCATGGAGTCGTCTCCGCTGTTCCACCTTCCCTCGGCCGTCTGCGAACCGCGCAGCGGGTATCCAAGTATAGCCCGGCGGGACAAGCACATGATGAAAATTGGAATCTCCGCCGCCAAAACGGACGGCCCTTTCCCGACGTCAGGGCCGGATCAGTTCGACCGGATCCCCGACCGCCACGTTCCCGGGCTCAATCACCCTCGCGTTCAGGGCGAGCCTGCCTCCGAACTCGCGGCGTATTTTTTTCAGGACGCCGATATCCTGAACCTGGGTGTCCGGGTCGAAGGTCGTCATGATGCAGCGCTCCCGCAGGTCCGCGAGGCCGATCACGACCGTCCCGATTCGCAAGGAACAGTCCTCCCAGTCCCGCTCGACCAGACCGGCCACTCCCCCGATCAGAATGTTGGGCCTCAATCTTCGCCGGTCGAATCCGAAGGCCTCCACCGCCCCGTCCGTGGCGATCAAGAGGGGGAGAATGTCGAATCGATGGAGGCCCTCGTCGAGAATGAGGCGAGCTCCGGTACCTGCCGCAACCTTTAGGTCGCGCTCCACGTCCGGCGACTCCCAGGGCCGGCCATCCACGAGCGGCTTTCCGCCAGGGCCCAGCGTTCCCCGATGGGAGAGAAGTGCCGGATGAGAGCGTGAAGTGACGGTGCGACCGCGACCGTCGCGGACCTGAAGAATACGGTCGCCCACCAGGCCATCCGGACGGAGCTGGGCTTCCTGGAGCTGCTCCCCGGCCATGGACTTGACCGGGTAGCGCCAGAGTTCCTCGACGTGCACTCTCCGGGAACGCCGGCAGAAACCGGCCCATTCCCGCGCTCTCTCCTCAGAACCGGGCCTGCTGCCAGAAGGTCATCGGCAGATTCCCGGCGAGCCTGAGGCCGGCGATCAGAATGAGGGCGGCCGTCACCTCGGCGACCAGAAGCAGCGTACCCCATTGGCCGAGGATGCGGCCAATGACCACGCGGCGTTCCGGCCTCAAGCCCTGCTCGCGCCGGCGCTTTTCCGCGCTGAGTCCTGCAATCCAGGCGATCGGCGCGAACGGCACGAAGAAACCGCTCATGCAGAATCCGATGATGCCTAAGATCCGATGGCTCTCAAACACCACGGTGACCGGGAGCAGAATTCCCGTGACCAGCGCCAGAATCCCCAGAATCCAGGGAGCATTCAGCGGCCGGGAGGAAACCGGGAGCCGCTTGGGCTCGCCTGCCGGGGAAGGCGCCTGGAGCAGCACGACGGAGGCGTCGACCCGCGCGGTCGGCTCCTTTGCCGGAGGTTTCGGCGCCTCGCGCAAGGCCGGCTCGAGAGCTTGGACGGGGGCTGACGGAAGGCCCTGCTCTTCCGACCGGGGAAACGCCGCCGCCCGGGGCGATGGAAGAGCGGGAGCTCCGGGCGGGGAGGGCTCAACGGCGACCGCCTGGGCCGATTCTGACGACTCGGGTACCGCTCCCAGAACCGCGGTCCCGTTTCTCTTTCCGCCCGCGCGATCCAGGGCGGAGGTATCTCTCTTCGGCCCCGACGGCAACTTCTCCTTGGAAGGTTCCGGGGTTCTTGTTTCCGGCCCGACCTTCGCTCCACAGATCGGGCAAAGAGTCATGCCCATCGTCGTCCAGGAAGCCCCGCACTTCGAGCACATCGACATCGGTGAACCTCCAACTCACTCCCGTGCACGCAAGATCCATCAGGCTCTAACGATGTCACTGTGAATTCCATTTTCCCCGCGTCGATTTTTTCTCCTCCAAGGCCAGCCTCGTAACGCAATCCGTTTCCACGCATCTATGGAGCGAGCGGAGAGGCTCCCGATCGGGGGGGCCGGCATCCGCATTCGGGGAGACCTTCGGAGGGTGGATGGATTCGAATTCTCGGGCCTTAGGGAAGGTCCCCCTTCGTCCCTGGGTCTGTCCCCATTGCAGCCAGGATACCCCCATCGGACCGGGAGAATCGGCCTGCAACAGCTGTGGTCGACCCCTCGCATCCGAAGTCTTCGCCTCCACCATCCTGTCTCCTCCCCAGGAGCAGATGGATGAGACCCTAACCGCGTACCTCTCCGCCCCGCTTCCCGAGGAGGTCCTCAAGCGATCCGCAAACCCGGCCAATGTGTTCGGCAAGTACGTTTTCCTGGGCGAGATCGGCCGGGGCGCCACCGGAACCGTGATCAAGGCCTGGGACACGTATCTCTCCCGACACGTGGCGCTGAAGTTCCTGCATTCCTCCGCCGGGCATAATATCGAACTCAACAACACCCAGCGCGTCCTGGACTTTCTCCGGGAAGCCCGGCTCGCCGCCCGTCTTCAGCACCCCAACATCATCCAGATTCACGAGGTCGACTGTCGCGAGGGCCGCTACTTCATCAGCATGGACTACATCAGCGGCGGCACGCTTGCCGAGCAGATCCACGGATCCTCCAGCGCCCGCGTGAGAACACGGTTCTATCTCCAGCCCCAGCATTTCCTGGAGCACCTGCGGACCATCGCTCTGGCCGTGCACCATGCCCATTCCCAGGCTCCCCCCGTCGTCCATCGGGACCTGAAGCCCCAGAACGTGCTGATCGACTCCCAAGACAAGCCGTGCGTCGCGGACTTCGGGCTGGCCAATGAGGTGCTCCCGGCGCCTGGCGAAGGGGCAAGCGGAATCCGGGGAACGCCCATGTACATGTCTCCAGAACAGGCGCTGGGTCGGACGCCGGAGATCGACGCGAGAACGGATATCTACTCTCTCGGCGTCATTCTCTTCGAGATGCTGACAGGCGAACCTCCCTTCAGGGGGGAGAACGTCCCAAGCGTGCTCCGCAAGATCGCGACGGATGCCCCCGAAATCCCCAGCGTCGTGGTCCAGCGTCTCATGAAGAAATCCCGGGAGGTTGCCGCCAGTCCGGCTCCCATGCGCGCGGCGCTGGACGCGATCTGTTTGAAGGCGCTCGCCAAGCGGCGGGAAGATCGGTACAAGACCGCGCTCGATTTCGCCCAGGCCATCGGCGAATGGACCCAATCGCCTCCTCCGTCGCCCTCGATCGGCCGCCCGGGCCGGATCCGGAAGGGTCTGCGCGCCGCCCTGCTGGCGTGCCCGCTCCTGGCCTTGCTGGCCGCCGGACTGATGGCCTTCAGCCATCGATCTGCGTCCCCCCCCGTCCGA